>JACCSF010000181.1 GCA_013813135.1 Thermoleophilaceae bacterium
CGCCCCCGCGGCAGCGGTGCCTGCGCGTCGTGTCCGGGCGAATTCGCGAGGAGTGGCCGTGATTCGTTGCAGCGCCGGGTGCAGCACAGGCCGACCTTCGGGGCTCTAGCAAGCGGTCTGGAGCCGACTACGGAACCGAAGGTCACAGGTTCGAATCCTGTCGGGCGCGCTTTGAACATCCCAGTGCGGTAGGGCATTTCCGGCCGCTGGCGAACGCCCAGAGGTGGCAACAGCGGTGGCAACAGGGCAACGGTGATGGTGTTGCCACTCGAACCGACTGAGGTGCCGGGTGTCTACCGGCGTGGTTCGAAGTTCGTCGCGGTCTACCGCGTCGAGGGCCGGCAGCGCAAGCAGTCCGTCGACACGCTGTCCGACGCCAAGGCGCTCAAGCTGCAGCGCGACGGCGAGGCGCGCGCAGTGCGCCGCGGTCCGACCCTTCACGCGTTCAGCCTCTCGTGGCTTGATCGCTACGCCGGCACTGGCCACGACAGCGTGCGCGTCAACACGTGCCGTGAGTACCGCCGGCTGCTGGTCAACTTCGCTCTGACCTACTTCGACCGTGAGGTCCGCGTTCGAGAGCTGGATCGCGCCGCCGTGCAGCACTTCGTCGACTGGCTTACGACCCGGCCCGGTCGCGAGGGCCGGCTGTGCGATAGCTCGATCGCCAACGTCCTCACGCCGCTACGTCTGACGCTCGGCGCGGCGGTCGCCGAAGGACTGCTGAGCGCCAACCCGGCCGAGCAGGGTCGTGCTGCCGCGCCGCCGTGCCGGGCGCGCGTGGTCGACGCGCGAGCGGCGCTACCTCACGCGCGCGGAGCTCGCGCGGCTGCTCGACGAAGTCCCACCGAAGTGGGGCCCGCTGTTCGAGTTGCTCGCCGCCACGGGGCTGCGGATCTCCGAAGCGGTCGGTCTGCGCTGGAGCGACCTGGTGCTCGACGGCGCGACGCCGCACCTGCGGGTGCGCCGCGCAATCGTCAAGGGCGCGATCGTCGCACCCAAGTCACGTCACGGCGCGCGGCTGATCCCGCTGAGCTCGGCGCTCGCGGCGATGCTGCGCGCTCACCGCCCCCGCGCTGCTGCGGAGGACGCGTACGTGTTCCCGGGGCGCGACGGCGCCGCGTCTGACCAAGGCAGCCTGCGCCGCCGCGGGCTCGTCCCCGCCGCCGAGCGCGCCGGACTGAACGGCGTCGGCTTTCGCACGCTGCGCCACACCTGCGCGTCGCTGCTCATGGAGTCCGGGCTGAGCCCGCTGCGCCTGCAGCGCTGGATGGGCCACCACTCGCCGGTGTTCACGCTCGAGACCTACGGGCACCTGATCGACGGCGACCTCGGACCCGCACTCGACCCACGCCAGGAGCTGCGACCGACTCAGAGATGACCGGGCCGCGCGCCCAGTGCGACCGGAGAGGCGTCGCGCCCGCTTCCGATCAACAGCGAGAGTGGGCGAACCGCTACAGCTCACGCCCCCGTCTCGTCCATTCCGGTCGTCTGACGCTCGACCTGAGAGACGCTCGCATCTCGCGCGCGAAGCGATAGCGCTGGCCCGACGTCTCGAGCGCCCTCGCCGGCCGAGCCGGGGTTCGCGCGAAGTCGATTGCCGTGCTCCCTCTCCAGAGCGCTGCATCCATTCCGGCACGGGCGGACGGCCACGGCGCTGGCACTCCCGCACGCCGGTCCCACGGATCATTTGAGGCGCTCGGCCACTGTCAGTGCTGGAGTTGGGTCGCCGCCGAGGAGATCAAGGTGGCAGCCGGCCACACCGTCGAGTTCAAGCAGGCCAGCCGCGAGCTCCGCGGCGACCTCGACGCCCGCGCTGGGAACGCGCCGGAGCCGGGCGGTAAGCCCCGTTGGCGCGGCCACGAACGGGATCCGCTCGAGCAGCTCGACGTCGGCGGAAGTGGCGACGACGGACACGTCGACGAGTAGAGGAATGTCGATTCCGCCCTCTCGCAGCCACCGCAGCCAGCGCGCGAACCGGTCGAGCTCGAACACGGGCTGAGTCTCGAGCAACTGCGCACCCGCGGCGACCTTTGCGCGCAGGCGAGTCAGGTGGGCGTCGCCCGTGCCCGCCCGCGGGTCGCAAGCGGCTATCACGCAGAAATGCTCCGCAGCCACGCTGATCAAATCGACTACGTGTAGGTCTTGCACCGCCCGGGCCTCGGGCTGGTCGGAGACCTCTATTTCGTCCCCGCGGAGACAGAGCACGTTGCGGATGTCGAGCAGCCGCCCGCCGAGGAGGTCGGCCTGCAGTGCGAGCCGGTTGCGGTCGCGGCAGCCGACGTGGACGATTGGCTCCACACCCTCACTGAGCGCGAGCGTCGCTGCCGCCCACGGCGATACGCGAGCACGGGCCCGCGGATTGTCCGCGAACTTGACAAAAGCGAAAGCGTCGCGGATCAGGTGCAGCCTGCGGCGCAGCTCCGTGGCGTCGGGCCGGGGCAGGGTGCCGAGGCTCGTGGTCAGGACCCGACCGTCCCCGACTGCCTCAGCGACGCCACGCACGCCCGTCATCTAAACAGGCCACCGCCCCGGCCGACCGACTCGGTACCCCTGACCCCCGGTCTTGCGTCTCGGTACCCGCGCCCAACAACGGCATGCGGTATTCCCGACGCCGAGGGCGCGGTTCGGGCGTTGGGTATGTCGCCTCGCCACGCTGGCGACCGAGCGCCGCCGGCTGGAGGTCAAACTTGCCGGGTCCAACCTGTGGTGCCGTCTGCGCGCATAACGACCTTCGTCCTGCTCTGATCTAAGCCTTGATCCACCGGTCGTCGTCGCGTCTGATGAAGGGGCCGGCGGGCGCGACTGCGGGTGGGGCGAGTTCAAGCCGTCGTCGTCCGGCTCCGGCGATCTGAGCTGCTTTGAGCGTGTCGCGCCGGGCGCGCAGGCGCTTTTCGGACAGCCGCGGGCGGCGCTGGTCGCGCGCGGTCCGGCGTGGTCTCCTCTGAGCGGCTCAGGCGGCGGCGGGGAGCGCCCGGATGCGCGTGAGCGCTTCGATGAAGTCCTGCTGCCAGGGCCAGCGCGCGGGCAGGTGCAGCGTGAGCCGCCGCGCGCTCCTGGTCAGGCGTCCGGGCAGCGCGAAGAGCCGGCGGCGCAGCGTCCGGGCGGTGCGCGGCGTGGGGTCTGAGAGGCCGAGCTGGGCGGTCCAGCGGGCGAGGTTGTGCGCGAGGCAGGCGATCACGGTCCAGGCGCTGTTGGCGCTGTAGTGGCCGGAGGGGAAGTGCGCGAGCGCTTGGTCCTTGAGGTCGCGGATCACGAGCTCGACCTGGGCGTGCTGGCGGTGCTCTGCGTCGACCTCGTGCGCCGGCTCTTCGCGGTTGGTGACGAAGGCGTGATGGCGCCAGTAGGCAAACAGCTCGGTCTGGTCGTCCTGGGCGTGCAGGTGCACGCGGCGGACGATCAGGCGCTCCGCGCCGAGCATCGTCTCGGCGAGCTCGCAGACGCCCGTGTCGGGGTAGTCGGCGACGGGCTGCCAGGCCTCGTCGGGGAGCTCGGCGATCGCCGCCATGACGTGGCGCTGCATCGTGACGCCGATCGAGTAGCGGCAGCCCTGCTCGCACAGGCGCGCGATGACCTTCTTGTTCCAGAACCCCGAGTCCGCGCGCAGCAGGATCTGCCCGGCCGCGCCGGCGCGCCGCACCCTGGCGAGCAGCTCGTCGACGAAGCGCAGCGCGCCGCGCTGGGTGTTGGCCTGGCCCTTGCGCAGCCGGACGTGCAGGACCTCGCTGGTGCCCGCGCGGCTGGCCAGCAAGGGGTGGTAGCCGAGCCGGTGGGTGTAGCCGTAGCCGGCGCCCTGCTTTCCGTGCCCGTGGACCTCGCCGACGAAGCTGTCGAGGTCGATCACGAGCCGCTCGCAGCCAGGGCCGGCGCCCGCCCGCCAGGCGCGACCAAGCGCCACGCCGAGCACGCGGTCGAGCTGGCGCACGTGCCCGAACGTGAACGAGCGCAGAAACGTGCCGAGCGTCGAGGGCGCCATCGGCCGGTGCCCGAGCACCGCCTCGGTGCGCCCGGCGCGCAGCACATCGCAGTCGTCGATCGAGTCCGCGCCGAGCAGCATCGCGTGAACCAGCGACAGCACCTTGCGCCCCGGCCGCGCCGCCCCCGGCCGGGCGCCGAGCTTGACGACCCGATCGACGAGCGCCTCGAGCCCGAGCCGCCGCCCGAGCGTGACCGCGAGCACGATCCCGGCGTTGACGACGACGCGCTCGTCGTCGAAGACGACATCCGATCGGTCCGACAGAGCGTGCACCATGCAGGTGACCTCCTGGTGCAGGCCCGCAGTCGCCCCTAACGACCGCTTTCTGCCTGCTCAGGAGGTCATTTCACTTCCAAGCCCGGACAGAACTCCAACGTCGAAACGGTGGATCGAGGCTAAGA
>JACCSF010000204.1 GCA_013813135.1 Thermoleophilaceae bacterium
CACGCTGCCCGCGCCGCTCGCGGAGCTGCCGCTGCTCGTGCGCGCCGGCGCGGTGATCCCGCTGCTGGCGTCCGACGTGGACACGCTCGCTCCTTACCGCGGTGCGGGAGTCGCCCGGTTGGCGGACCGGCTCGGCCAGATGCAGCTGCTCGCGTTCCCGCGCGCGCGCTCGAACGCCGGCATGGGCGCGCGACCCGAGCGGCTGCGCTCGGTGGAGGAAGACCACGCCTGGAGGCTCACCATCCGCGGCAAGCGCGCGCGCCGCTACAGCCTGCAGGCGTCGCTGGCGACGCTGCGCAGGCCGTTCGCGCCGCGCTCGCTCGCGCTCGACGGGCGGCCGCTGCCACGCGGCTCCTGGAGCTACGACCGTCGCACCAAGGTCCTACGGGCCGGCTTCCGGCTGCGCAGCGGCACGCTGGTCGTCCACTAGCCGCCGAAGTCCCGTCGCACCGCCTCGAGGACGACGTCCGCCGCCACCCCGGCGCCGGCGTCGTTCAGGTGGATGCCGTCCGCGTCGCGCACGATCCGGCGACGGCCGTCGACACTCATCGCGTCGCGGTAGCGGCCACCGGGCGTGAACAGCTCCGTCATGTCGAGCACGCGCACCTGCGCCCGGAACGGCTGGGCAGCGACCTCGATCGCGGCGTTCACCGTGCGTGCCACCTCGGCCAGGTCGTCGTCGCGCGGGACCGGCAGCGTCAGCCAGTACACGCGCGCGCTGCCGCCCTGCCTGTAGGTGTTCATCATGCGGCGCACCCGGTTGGCGTACGCGGCCGCCCACGGCGGCCCGCAGCAGTCGACGTTGGCGCCGTCCGGCCCCGGCAGTGGGAAGCCCTCGTTGGCCCCGATGAACACCACCACCGCGTCGGGCCGGCGCTCGCGCACGTGCTGGGTGGACAGCTTGCCCCAGTCGACCAGCCCGGTCTTGGAGATCCCGGTGCCCACGTGCGGGTCGCGCTGCACGTCCACGTCCTCGTCGCTCTCAGCCATGCGGCGCGCCGTCTCCACGTCGAGCGGCATCGCGAGCGAGTCGCCGGTCACGAGCAGGGTGTCGAGCTGCCGCGGCGGCTCGGGCTTGGCGCCCAGCTCCGCCGGGTCGAAGGCGTCGGGGGACACCGCCGGCACGCCGCCCCTGGCGGCGCTCGGCGTGGAGCCGAAGCCGCCCTCATCGCCGACGCCCTCGTCCTCGAGGAACGCGAGCGCGTCGTCACCCCACTCGTCGAGCGGCAGCCGGTCGGCGACCCAGCCGACGGGCTCGCCGACGGCGACCACGACGTCGCGCTCGAAGCCCGGCTGCATCTCGTCGCCGGCGGTGCGCACCGAGGAGCCCTCGAACAGCACCAGCACCACGACGGCGAGGAACACGACGATCATCCCGTCGCGAGCCCGCCGGCGCGGGCCGGCGGGCGCCTTGGGAATGGGCGGGGCGGCGCCGGGGGCATCGCCGCCGGGCACGCCGGGCAGGTCCGGCGGGGGTGTCGGCTCGCCGCTCAAAACTGGAAGTAGATGAAGGGCGGCACGCCCTGGCTGGGCACCGTAGCGCCGACCATGGCCACCACCGCCGCAAGCCCGAAGCCGAGCGCGTAGTCGGGCAGCTGGGTCACGCGCAGCCGGAGCCGCTCGAGCGGATCGGGCGGCAGCAGCTGGAAGCCGATCACGCCGCCCACCACCGCGACGGTGACCGGCGCCCAGAGCGTGGCCTCACCCGGGACGACCAGGCGCGAGATGAACGTGCCGGCCACGTCGAGGCTCTCCGCGCGGAACAGGATCCAGCCGAACACCACCAGGTTGAAGACGATCGCCCAGCGCAGCCACGCCGGGGCGTCGATGCGGTCGCGCAGGAAGCGCTCCACCACGAGTCCCAGCCCGTGCAGGGTGCCCCAGAGGACGAAGCCCCAGGCCGCTCCGTGCCAGAGCCCGCCCAGCACCATCGTGATCATCAGGTTGCGCGCGATCTTCCACTTCCCGCCGCGGTTGCCGCCCAGCGGGATGTAGAGGAAGTCGCGCAGGAAGCGCGACAGGGTCATGTGCCAGCGGCGCCAGAACTCGCGGAAGCTGGTGGCGCGGTAGGGGCTGTTGAAGTTCTGCGGGAACACGAACCCCATTAGCAGCGCCACGCCGATCGCGATGTCCGTGTAGCCCGAGAAGTCGCAGTAGATCTGGGCGGCGTAGGCGTAGGCGGCCAGCGCCACGTCGGGCGCCGAGTAGGCCTCGGGCACGCCGAATACCGGGTCGACCACCTCGCGGGCCAGGTAGTCGGCCAGCGCGACCTTCTTGACCAGCCCGAGCGCGATCAGCACCACGGCGGCGCCCACGGCGACGTCCCGGGGATCGCGCGGCTTCGACAGCTGCGGGATGAACTCTCGCGCCCGCACGATCGGCCCGGCCACCACGTGCGGGAAGAAGCTCAGGTAGAGGCCGAAGTCGAGCAGCGAGGCCGGTGGGAGCAGCCTGCGCTTGACGTCGACCACGTACGAGATGGCCTGGAACGCGATGAACGAGAGCCCGATCGGCAGCGCCAGCGTGAGCAGCGGCAGGGGCATGCCGAGGCCGAGCTTGTCGAGGAAGGCGCCGATCTCGTCGACGAAGAATCCGTAGTACTTGAACAGCCCGAGGACGCCGAGGTCGAGCGCCACGGTTGCGCCGACGATCCAGTTGCGCCGGCGTTCGTCGGAGGTCCGGTGGACCAGCGCCGCGCCCGCCTGGTTTGCCAGGGTCAGTCCGGCGAGCAGGATGCAACAGCGGGGGCTGGCGGCCGCGTAGAAGAGGTAGCTCGCCGCCAGGACGAAGGGCTTCCAGACTCGCGGATGGGGCATGAGCGCCCACGAGAGGGCCAGCACCACCGGAAAGAAGAATGCGAACTCGAACGACGGGAAGACCATTTGGCGCGGCGATAGTAGGCGCGCTGGCGGCCGCCGTGGCGGCTGCGCCGCCCGCGGCCGACGCAGCCTGCGGCGGAGTGGTGCACTTCCAGCCTGCGAAGCTGCACCGCCCCGGGGCTCCTCCGCTGGCCGTCGGCGACTCGGTGATGTTGGGAGCGGCGCTGCAGTTCCGACGCGCGGGGTTCGAGATCGACGTGCGCGGGTGCCGCCAGATGAGCGAGGGCTTGGACGTGCTGTCGGCGCGCAGCCGGGCCGGTTCGCTGCCCGACGTGGCGGTGGTCGCCCTCGGGACCAACTGGACCGTCACGACGGCGCAGATCCGCTCGGCGCTGCGGATCTTGGGCCGGCATCGCGTGCTCGGACTGGTGACGTCACCCGAGCTGGGGAGCGGTCCGAGCTCCGACCAGGCCGTGATGCGCGCCGCGGGGCGCCGCTGGAAGCTGCGGGTGAAGGTGCTCGACTGGGTAGCCCGCAGCGCCGGCAAGCCCTGGACGTGGGACGGAATGCACCTCGGGCCCGAGGGCGCCGCGGCCTACGCCCGCCTGCTGAGCCGCGCCTTCACGTGGCCGATCCCGAGCCTGGAGATGACCATGACGCGGGCGGCGACGCTGGAGCCGCCAGAGCGGCTGAGCGGTTAGCGGCAGTACCCAGCTCGAGGAAGCGACGTGGATCTCGGGGGTGCCGCTCATAACGGTTTCCTGAGGCGCCGGAGGAGGGTTTCTCAGGGCTCGAGCACCCGGTCGCGCAGGGAGGCGATGTCGGCGTCGCGAAGCCCGCCCGCCCTCAGGCACTCCTGGACGTCGACCTCGGCGAGGGTGGACAGGATCGCCCCTTCGGCGGTTGTGCCGTGCCCGCTCAGGTAGTCGGCGAGCGTCGGTCCCTGGTCCTCCTCCCCCAGCGCGGCGTAGCGCACGGTCAGGCGCTCGCGGCTGAGCGCGTAGTCCCTCGCGATCGCCTGCGGCGGCATTCCCAGGAGCGCCAGCAGCAGCATCGCGATCTGGCCGGTGCGGTCGCGGCCGCCGACGCAGTGCACGAGCACCCCGCCGGGCTCTGCGCCGGCGATCGCGGCGACAACGCGCGCGCTGCGCTCCGGGAAGCGATCCAGGTGCGGCCGGTAGTACAGCGGTGTGGCGAACTGCGGCCCGCGGGCCCAGCGGTCCCAGAACCGGGCGTCCTCGCGACCGTCCAGCGGCAGGAGCACCGTGGTGAGGCCGGCGGGGCGTTCTCGGTCCAGGTGACGCTCGTCTTCGTTGCGCAGGTCGATGATCGTGCGGATGCCGTGCCCTCGAAGCGCCGACCAGCCCGCGGCCGTGAGGCGGTCGGGCGAGTCGCCCCGGACCACCGCCCCCCAGCGAGTCGCGCGGCCGTCCACCGCCCGCAGGCCGCCGAGGTCGCGCACGTTGAAGCAGCCGTCCCAGTCGAGGTGCCTCACGGCAGCATGCGGTCGCGCCGCAGCGCGGACATCACGAGCCGCGCTGCCAGCGCGGCGCCGGTGGTGTTCAGGTGCACGCCGTCGCTCTGGCGCACGCGCACGCGCTTGCCGTCGATCTCCATCGAGCTCCGGAAGCGGCCGCCGGGAGTGAACACCTCGTCCAGCTCGATCAGGCGCACGTCGTCCCCGAGGCCCTGCGCCGCCTGGCGCAGGGCGGCGTTCACCGCCGGGAAGATCTGCCGGAAGAGGCCGTCCCGGGGTGCGGGGAGCAGCAGCCAGTACACGCGCCCGCGACCGCCGCGGGCGTAGGTGCGCATCATCTCCCGCGCGCGGCGCGCGTACTCGGCTATCCAGGAGACCCCGCAGCAGGCGGCGCCGGCTATCGGGAATCCGTCGTTCGCTCCGAGGAACACCACCGTCACGTCGGGTCGAAGGCCCGCGGCCTGCTCGCGAGCGTGCACCCGCCAGTCGAGCAGCGACGGCTTGGATATCCCGGTGGACACGCGCGCGTCGCTGCGCACCAGCGCGCGCACCGAGCGGGCCCGCTCGCGTATGAAGGAGTCGATCAGCTGGATCATCGAGTCGCCCGTGGCAAGGATGCGCAGGCGCCCGCTCGGCGGATTGGCGCGCATCGTGCGGCGCACGCGCTGGTACGGCATCGCGGCCGTGACGACGTAGCCGCCGGGCCGCACCGCGCGGAAGCGAACCGTGCGTTCATGCGGACCGGGCCGCAGCTGAACCGTGCGACAGCGTTCTCGCGCGCCCGGTGTGCGCACGCAGAAGCGAACGGCGAAGTCGCCAAGGTGCCAGCGGTCGCGCAGGTGCATCGCCGCGCCGTGGGGCGCCATGGTCATGCGCGGCCCGTCCATCGTCATCCGGTGCGCGCAGGAGGGCGTGCGAACATCCGCCGTGGCGGTGGCCGGTGATCCGTCCGCCGCTGCCTGCATCGTCGTGAAGCGCCGCAGGGTGCTCGCGCAGCTCCACCTAGCGAAGCGCCCGAGCACGGTCTCCTCGGTGCTCGGGGTGAGCGTTCGCTGCGCGCCGGTCAGCTCGTCGCGCACGGTCAGCTCGACGCCGGGGCGAGCGTTCACGCGCAACGCGATGCGGCCGGGCTCGCGAGCGCTGGCGCGCACGGTGAGTGCGTCTGCGGCAGGGGCTACGAGGAGGAGCAGGCCAAGCGCCAGCGGAAGCGCGGCGGCGCGCCTCACCGCACGCGTACGGCCGGGCCGGCGACCCTGCCGGTGCGTACGCGGTAGGCGCCCGCGCGCCCGATCTCGACTCGATAGCGCCCTGAGGCGGTCGTGCGGATGCGCCGGACCGCGCGCCAATCGCTGCCGGCACGCCGTTCCAGCACGAGTACGCGCCGCTTCGGCGCGGGCGAGAACTCCCCTGCCAGCGCGGCGGCCGTCAGGCGCGCGCCCCAGCTCGCCGGACGTGCCGAGCGTGGGTAGCGCGCGCTGCTCGCGATGCGCACGAACGTGAACCAGGTGTCGCGCAGCCCGAGGCGCGAGCGGATCGTCGGGCCGGTCAGGACGGTGGAGCCCTTGCTGCCGATTACGCGGGCCCGCACCACGCGCGGCGAGACGCCGCGATCCAGCACCTTCACGCTCTCAAAAGTTCCCGGCGCGCCCAGCGCGCGGTCGAGGGCGGCGGCGGTGGTCTTCAACTCCCAGCGGTGATACGGCGACTGCGTGTCGTAGGGATCCGGCACGCCGACCAGCCACGGCTTCGACAGCGAGCCCACGAACGAGAACTCCACGTTCTCGGTATGGCCGCCGGAGGTCGAGAAGTAGTAGGTCACCGCCGGGACGCCGCCGTAGGTGACGATGCGGCCGGCGGTGTCGCGCACGGCGGCGTCGCTGCGCACGCTCTCGCCGGTCACGCCGCGGTAGACCTGCGAGCGCGTGTCGGGGTACTGATCGAACAGCCCCGTCGTCTTGCGCGTGGACAGCGCGTAGGTGCGTGCGGCAACGGCCTGCGTCTTGAGCGCCTCGAGCGGCCACGAGCTGGGCATCTCGCCGGCCACCACGCCGCGCACGTAGGTATCGAGGTCGAGCACGTTGATCGCGGTGACGCCGGAACCTTCCGTGCGCACCTCGATCGCGCCGCGGTAGACGCCGCTGGTCACGAAGTTGAGCGCCGGGCCGAGCAGGCGCAGCGGCTCCGGCCCCTCGAAGCGGGCGCCGTTGCCCACGCGCGCGACGCGCCTGCCGGACGACGTCGTGACCAGGATGGCGCCGCCGGACTCGCGTGCCACGTAGGTACGTCCGGGCTTCAAGGAGCGGCCGGCGATGCGCGTGGCGCCACGTACGCGGATGTACGGGTCCTCCGGCTGCAGCAGCACACGCACGGGGCGCGTCGGGGCCGAGGCCAGCCTCGTGCCCTTGTAGTAGTGGGCCAGGATCTCGTCGAACGCGCGGCCCTTGAGGGCGTAGCCGTACGCGCCGTACTGGCTCATCCCGATGCCGTGGCCGAAGCCGGCGCCGCGGATCACATGGCGCACGGCAGCGTCCGCCGCGGTGGCCGCGACGGCGAAGACAACAAGGAAGGCTGTGACGGCAAGCGTTCGACGCATGAATCCCCTAACGCCTCTATCGGCGGAAGGTAGCGGGGCTCAACTAACGGAAAAGAGCCGCCATTCGCCCGGAACTCCCCGTAGTTCGTGCGATCCCCGCTCCTGGAAGTCGATTCCGGAGCCGACGACGAGGTCCTTCACCGTGCTGGACACCAGCACCTCGCTGGGCTCGGCGCGGTCCAGCACTCTTGCGGCGATGTGCACCGCCATCCCGCCCAGGTCGCCGTCCATCACCTCGAGCTCCCCGGTATGCAGGCCGGCGCGCACCTGCAGGCCGATCGACGCGACGGAGCCGGCAACGTCGGCGGCGCAGCGAATCGCCCGCGCGGGTCCGTCGAACGTGGCCAGGAAGCCGTCACCCGTGCGCTTGACCTCGCGGCCGCGGTGGCGGTCGAGCGCACGCCGGAACAGCGCGTCGTGGCGCTCGAGCATGAAGCGCCAGCTGCGGTCGCCCATCTGCGCGGCGTGCTGCGTCGAGCCGCAGATGTCCGTGAACAGCACCGTCGCGAGCATCCGGTCCGGCTCGCGCTCGTGACGCTCGCGGTGAGGAACTCCTCGATCTCCCCCAGAAGGGCGTCGCTGTCTCCGATCGAGAACATGTTGTCGCCTCCCTCGAGCTCGACGAGCTTCGCGCCGGGGATGCGCTCCGCCATGAAGCGCGAGTGCTCGATGTTGATGAAGCTGTCGTCGCGGCGGTGGAGCACCAGGGTCGGCACGCGGATCGAGGGCAGCACGTCGCGCACGTCGAACCTGCCGATCAGGTCGAAGATGCGCTTGATCGTGGAAGGGCTCGCCGCGAGGCGCTCCAGGCGCCCGGCCCATTCCATGAACTCCGGGTGGGCCATCAGGCTCGGCGCGACGCTGCCGGCCACCCAGCCCTCGCCCCAGTGGTCCACCAGCTGGTCCATGCGGGCGTCGCGCTCTTCGGCGTCCCAGGCCCACTCGTAGCCCGGCGCCCAGGTGGCGCGCGCGAACGTGGCGTAGAGGACCAGCGCGCTGACCCGGTCGGGGTGAGTGGCCGCGAACAGCACCGCCATCGGCCCGCCCTCGAGCGTGCCGGCGATTGCCGCCCGCTCGCAGCCCGCGGCGTCCATAACCGCTATCACGTCGTCCATCTGCTCCTCGAGCGTCGGGGCGCCCGAGAGCGGGTCCGACAGCCCGGAGCCGCGCCGGTCGAAGCTGATCACCCGCGCGAACCCGGTCAGGCGGTCCATCACCGCCGTCAGCGACGCCTCCGACCAGAGGTACTCGACCTGGGATATCCAGGGCGGGATCCAGACGAGGTCGATTCGATCCCGAGCGCGGCCGGCCGAGCCGGCCGCTTCCGGCAGGGGGGCGTCGCCCTCGACGATGTATGCGATGTTGAGGTCGCCGCTCTTGGCGTAGCGAGCCACCAGGGCCACACCATTGAACTTACCGGTCGTGGGTATCGTCCTTGGGCCATGGCCAAGCGCAAGGCATCGGACCTCTTCGTCGAGTGCCTCGAAGCCGAGCGGGTCAAGCACGTGTTCGGGATCCCCGGCGAGGAGACGCTCGACCTGAACGAGTCGCTCTCGAACTCGTCGATCGAGTTCATCCCTGTGCGCCACGAGCAGGGCGGCGCCTACATGGCCGACGTGTACGGGCGCCTGACCGGGCACGCCGGCGTCTGCCTCGGCACGCTCGGCCCTGGCGCGCTCAACCTGGTCACAGCGGTGGCGGACGCCTTCCTCGACCGGGCTCCGCTGGTGGCCCTCACCGGCCAGGGCGACCTCGAGCGCATGCACAAGGAGTCGCACCAGTACATCGACCTGCTGCGCGTGATGCGCCCGATCACCAAGTGGAACGCGCGCCTGACCGACGCGGCCATCATCCCCGAGGTCGTGCGCAAGGCCTTCAAGCTCGCCGAGGGCGAGAAGCCCGGCGCCACGCACATCGAGCTGCCCGAGGACGTCATGGTCGAGGAGATCGACGCCCAGCCCCTGCCGCGCAGCCGCCCGGTCCGCATCGAGCCGGCCGCGCGCGAGCTGCTCCGTGCGGCGGACCTGGTCCGCGCCGCGATCACCCCGGTCGTCCTGGCCGGCAACGGAGTCGTCCGCGCGAAGGGTGCGCCGGCGCTGCGGGAGTTCGTGCGCGCCACCGGCATCCCGGTCGCCGAGACGTTCATGGGCAAGGGCCTGATCCCGCCGGACAACTCGAAGTGGCTCGGCTCCGTTGGCCTGCAGTCCGGGGACTACAACATGGCCGGCTTCGACGAGGCCGACCTGGTGCTGGCGATCGGCTACGACCTGGTCGAGCACTCGCCCGAGCACTGGAACCCGCGCCGCGACAAGAAGATCATCTGCATCGACTCGGTGCCGGCCGAGATCGACGAGTACTTCATCCCCGAGGTCGAGCTGATCGGCGACATCTACCACGTGCTCACGCGGCTCGGCGAGGAGTGCCGCCACGTGCCCCACCAAGGCGGGTCCACGCGCCTGCGCGAGGTGGTGCTGGGCCGCTTCGAGCAGGCCAAGGACGACGACTCCTTTCCGGTCCAGCCGCCGCGCGCGCTGTATGAGATCCGCAAGGCGCTGGGGCGCGAGGACATCCTGATCTCCGACGTCGGGCTCCACAAGCTCTGGATCGGGCGCATGTTCCCGGCCTACGAGCCCAACACCGTGCTGATCGCGAACGGGCTCGCCGGGATGGGCTTCGCGGTGCCGGCGGCGGTCGGCGCCAAGCTCGTGCATCCCGACCGCAAGGTGGTCACGGTGAACGGCGACGGCGGCTTCCTCATGAACGCCCAGGAGCTCGAGACCGCCGTCCGCCTGAAGACGCCGTTCGTGAACGTGATCTGGGAGAACGGGCAGTACGGCTCGATCGTCTGGAAGCAGGACAAGAAGTTCGGCAGGCACTTCGGCACCGACTTCACCAACCCGGACTTCGTGCGGCTGGCGGAGGGTTTCGGGATGCCGGCCTGGCGCTGCGACTCCGCCGACGAGTTCGGCGAGCGGCTGCGCCACGCGCTCGAGCTCGACGTGCCGTCGCTGATCGTGCTCCCGATCGACTACTCCATCGACGTAGCCATCTCTGAGGAACTCGGAACGGAGACCGTTGCAACATGAGCATCGCCGCTGAGGAACACACAGTCGTGGACAAGGTTCAGAAGAAGCTCTACATCGGAGGCGAGTGGCGCGACGCGTCTGGCGGCGGGACCCTGGAGGTGATCGACCCGGCCACCGAGGAGCCGCTCTGCGAGGTCGCCGACGCGACCCCCGAGGACGCCAAAGCCGCCCTTGACGCGGCGGTGTCCATGCAGGCCGAGTGGGCCGCCACGCCGGCCAACGACCGCGCGGGCATCCTCTGGAAGGCCTTCGAGTTGATCGTCGAGCGGGCCGACGAGCTGGCCGTCCTGATGACCCTCGAGATGGGCAAGCCGGTCAGCGAGTCGAAGGCGGAGATCATCTACGCCGCGGACTTCTTCCGCTGGTTCTCGGGCGAGGCGCTGCGCACGGACGGCAGCTACAAGCAGTTCGCGAACGGCACCAGCCGCGTGCTGGTGATGAAGCAGCCGGTCGGCCCGAGCCTGATGATCACCCCCTGGAACTTCCCGCTCGCGATGGGCACGCGCAAGCTCGGTCCGGCGCTTGCCGCGGGCTGCACGAGCGTGGTCAAGCCGGCCTCGCAGACGCCGCTGTCGATGCTCGCGCTGGGCCAGATCCTCGAGGAGGTCGGACTGCCGGGCGGCGTCGTGAACATCTTCACGACCTCGTCGTCGGGCGGGACGACGGGCCCGCTGATCGAGGACCCGCGCCTGCGCAAGCTCTCCTTCACCGGCTCGACCGAGGTCGGCCGCAACCTGATCGAGGCGTCCGCCAAGAACGTGCTGAAGGTGTCGATGGAGCTGGGCGGTAACGCGCCCTTCCTCGTGTTCGAGGACGCCGACCTCGACGAGGCGGTCGAGGGCGCGCTGCTGGCCAAGATGCGCAACATCGGCGAGGCCTGCACCGCGGCCAACCGTTTCCACGTGGCCGAGCCGATCCGCGAGGAGTTCGCGCGCCGCCTGGCGGAGAAGATGGCGAGCCTGAAGATCGGACGTGGGACAGAGGACGACGTCAAGGTGGGGCCGCTGATCGACCAGCCGTCGCGCGAGAAGGTGGCCGAGCTGGTGGAGGATGCGCTCGAGCGGGGCGCCAAGCGGGTGATCGGCGGCGAGCTGCCGGACGGCCGCGGCTACTTCTACCCGCCCACGGTGCTCGATGAGGTGCCCCCGGAGGCCCGGGTCTTCCACGAGGAGATCTTCGGCCCGGTGGCGCCGGTCGGGACGTTCGCCTCTGAGGAGGAGGCGATCGCCAGGGCCAACGACACCGAGTACGGGCTGGTCGCCTACGTGTTCACCCGCGACATCAAGCGGGCGATCCGAGTCTGCGAGGGACTGGAGACCGGGATGGTCGGGCTCAACCAGGGCATGGTCTCCAATGCCGGGGCGCCGTTCGGAGGGGTCAAGCAGTCCGGCATCGGGCGCGAGGGCGGCCACGAGGGGCTCGAGGAGTTCCTCGAGACGAAGTACGTGGCTGTCAACCTCTAGCCGGGTTAGGCCGTAAGGGTTGCGGAACCGAACACCCCGCCGGCCGCCGCGTGCAACCGCTGCGGGGGGAGGGTGACAGGTGGTCCTTCTCGTCCGTCTCGGGGAGCGAATGGTTTCCTTGAGAAGACGCGGTTGCGCTCCCGCTTTAGGCGGAACCAGAAGCGACTCAGCCATGGGACCCACAATCCAATGCACCCAGTCAGTCGCGTCTTCACGCGGTCTTCAAGCGTCTCCCGATCGTCGGAAGGCCCGGCGCGCGACATGGCTTGCCCGACCGTAGCGCTGTCGCCAGGCCTGTGCCCACGGGCCGGACGCCTGCTTCTCGCGCGAAAAGGAGAAGCGTGAGGGCGAGGTCGTCGTCCGTTCTGGGGTTAGAGATCGAGGTCAGGAGGCGGGACCCTCGGCTTTAGGGATGATTGCAAGATGACCGCCAAGTGGAGCGCCGACCAGATCGCTGACGAGACCGGCAGGACCTCTGTCGTGACCGGAGCCAACAGCGGCCTCGGGCTCGTGACCGCGCGCGAGCTCGCGCGCGCGGGAGCGAGCGTGGTACTGGCGTGCCGCAACGTTCAGAAGGGCGAGGCGGCGGCGGCCGAGATCGGCGCCGCGGTTCCCGGGGCGCGGCTGCAGGTGTCCGAGCTCGACTTGAGCAGCCTGGCGTCAGTGCGCCGGTTCGCCGGGGCGCTGGAGGTCGGCGAGCTCAACGTGCTGATCAACAACGCCGGGATCATGATGCCCCCGCAGCAGCAGACCGCCGACGGCTTCGAGCTCCAGTTCGGGACCAACCACCTCGGCCATTTCGCTCTGACGGGGCTGCTGCTCGAGCGGCTCGGGAGGGCCGAGGCCGCGCGCGTGGTCACGCTCTCGAGCCTCGAGCACAAGTCTGGCCACGTCCGCTTCGACGACCTCCAACTCGTGCACGGCTACGCCCCGCGCAAGGCCTACCAGCAGTCGAAGCTCGCGAACGCTGTCTTCGGCTTGGAGCTGGATCGCCGCCTGCGCGCGGCCGGCTCGCCTGTCCTTAGCGTGCTCGCACACCCAGGCTACTCCGACACGAACCTCCAGAGCACCGGCCCGACGGGACTCATGAAGGCCTTCCTGGCGGTCGGGAACCGGGTGCTCGCGCAGAACGCCGAGCAGGGCGCGCTACCGACGCTCTACGCGGCGACGGCAGCTGACGTCCGGGGCGGCGACTACTACGGCCCGGACGGGTTCCAGGAGATGCGCGGGCGCCCGACGAAGGTGAAGGTGATCGCGGAGGGCAGGGATCCTGCTGTGGGACGCAGGCTGTGGGAGGTGTCGGAGGAGCTGACAGGGGTCGAGTACGGGTTGCCCAGCGCGGGCGTCTCGTAGGGCGGGCGGTCCGCGTAGGAAGCGACATCGCACGCGGCGCACGCACCGTGCCACTCTGCTGCTTTGCGCCGGATGCGATACGACGCGCCGCCGTCGACGGCACGACTGCTTTGTGGCCGAAGCAGTCGTGTGCCGGCCAGCGAGCTGCGCAATCGGTTGGCGCCGGAAGCGATCGTCCGCGCGGGCGGGACGATCGCTTCTGCTTCTCGTCGAGGCTGTTGCACAAACC
>JACCSF010000221.1 GCA_013813135.1 Thermoleophilaceae bacterium
GCCCTGGCTCGTCGCGGCCGCCGCCTGCGACCTGGTGGACGTCGCGGCCACGCTCGCCGCCGGTGAGGCGCTGCCGCGCCAGGCACGCGTGGGGACCGTGGCGCTCGCGGGTCTCAGCGCCGTGGCCGGTGCGGCGCTGGCCTTTGGGGCGGCCCGGTGAGGATCGCGATCGTCGGGGCCGGCATCGCCGGCCTCACCTGCGCCCACCTGCTGCACCCGCGGCACGACATCACCGTGTTCGAGGCCGACGACCGCCCGGGCGGCCACACCCGCACCATCGACGTGGAGACCGAGGCGGGGGTCTACGGCGTGGACACCGGGTTCATCGTCTTCAACGACCGCAACTACCCGGGCTTCGAGCGGCTGCTCGAGCGGCTGGGCGTCGAGTCGCAGGCCTCCGACATGGGCTTCTCGGTCAGCGACGGCCGCGGCGAGTTCGAGTACAACGGCAGCTCAGCCAACGGCCTGTTCGCGCGGCGGTCCAGTCTGGTGCGGCCGTCGTTTCACCGCATGGTGCGCGACCTGCTGCGCTTCAACCGCGAGGCGCCCGCCCTCGTCGGGCTCAACGGCTCGGGCCCGACGCTGCTGGACTTCCTCGACGAGGGCGGCTACTCGTGCGAGTTCGTGGACAGGCTGATCGTGCCGCAGGCGTCCGCGGTCTGGTCGGCCGACCCGCGCGACCTGCGGCGCTTCCCTGCCAGCGTGCTCGCCGAGTTCTTCGACAATCACGGCATGTTCGGATTCCACGGCCGCCCCAAATGGAGAGCAGTGGCCGGCGGGTCGTCCCGCTACGTCGATCGCCTCACAGCCCCCATGCGCGACCGCCTGCGCCTGTCCACCCCGATCGCGCGCGTCGAGCGCTTCGCCGACCGCGTGGAGGTGACGCCCGCCGGCGGGGGCGGCGTGGAGACGTTCGACGAGGTGATCCTGGCCGTGCATTCCGACCAGGCGCTGGCGATGCTGGGCGACCCCAGCCCCGCCGAGGCGGCGGTGCTGGGCGCGATCCCCTACCAGCCCAACGAGGTCGTGCTGCACACGGACGCCTCGCTGCTCCCGCGCCGGCGCCGCGCCTGGGCCAGCTGGAACTTCCACCTCAACGAGGAGCCGGTCGAGCGGACGACGGTGACGTACCACATGAACCGCCTGCAGTCGCTGACCGCCGACCGCCAGTTCTGCGTGACGCTCAATCGCGCGCACGCGATCGACCCGGAGCGGGTGCTCAGCGTGCGCGAGTTCTCGCACCCGGTCTTCAGCCATCGCGCGCTGGCGGCCCAGCGGCGCTGGGACGAGGTGAGCGGCCTGCGCCGCACCCACTACTGCGGGGCCTACTGGGGCTACGGCTTCCACGAGGACGGCGTTCAGAGCGCACGCCGGGTCTGCCGGGACTTCGGGGCCGAGCTGTGACGGAGCTCTACGAGGGATGGGTGCGCCACCGCCGCTTCGGGGCGGTGGCGCACTCGTTCCGCTACCGCCTCTACATGGCGCTCAACGGCGACGGACCGGTGCGAACGCTGAAGATGCCGCGCTCGCTGGGCGTGGACTTCAACCCGGTGCGCTTCCACTACCGCATGGACGGGGAGGCGGTGGCGTCGCTGTCGGCGGAGGTCACGAACACTCCGTGGGGCGAGCGCCGCACGTATGAGTTCGATGGCCGCGGCGGCAGCGCCGGCAAGGCGATGCACGTGTCGCCCTTCCTCGGCATGGACCACGAGTACTCGATCCACGCGAGCGTCCCCGGCCAGCACCTGACGGTCCACATCGAGAACCGGCGGGACGGTGAGCGTGTGTTCGACGCCACGCTGTCGCTCGAGCGGCGCGCGGCGAGCGACCTGCGCCGCCTGCGGCTGCGCCACCCCGCGCAGCCGCTGCGGGTGCTGGCGCTGATCTACGCTCACGGAGCGCTGCTGGCGCTCCGCGGCGCGCCGTACCACCCGCATCCGCGGGGCGCCGCCTGAGCATCCCGCGGGTGCGCGCGCGGCTTGCATCACTCGATGATCCGCTCCGCTCTCGCTCGGCGCGCCGCCCCGGCGGCCGTCGATGCTCGAACACACCGAGCGCCTGGTGGCCGACAGCGCCGCCCTGCGGCAGAACGCCGAGGCCTACTACCGGCTCGCCAAGTCGACCGACTTCGACTACGAGCGCCTGCTCGAGGACAGGCACCGCCCGCGGCGCCGCTCAGCGGCTAACGGCGCGCCGGTAGCGAGCAACGGACAGTGGAGCGAAAACGGCAATCAGCCCCACGCACCAGACCACGGCGAGCCAGATGTCGTTACCGGCCGGCTGGTCCACCCAGAGGGCGCGCATCGCGTCCGTCATCGTGGTGAAGGGATTGACCTCGGCGAACGCCTGTAGCCAGTCCGGCATGGAGTCGACCGGCACGAAGGAGGACGACGCGAACGTGAGCGGGAAGATCGCCATGAAGCCGATCGCCTGTGCCGCCTCGGCCGACGAGGCGGTTATGCCGGCGAACGCGAAGATCCAGGAGAACGCGTAGCCGAACAGCAGCATCAGGCCGATCCCGGCCACGATCTCCGCGAAGCTCGCGTCAAAGGTGAAGCCGACCAGCAGGCCCACGACGATCATGATCGTCAGCGATACGCTGTTGGTGGCCACGTCGGCCAGCGTGCGTCCGCTCAGCACGGCCGACCGAGCCATCGGGAGCGAGCGGAAGCGGTCGATCAGCCCCTTCTTGAGATCCTCCGCCAGGCCCAGCGCCGTGACGAAGCCGCCGAACGACATCGTCTGGACGATGATCCCCGGCATCAGAAAGTCGGTGTAGTCCTCGAAGCCGGGCGTCTCGATGGCGCCGCCGAACACGTAGACGAACAGCACCACGAACATGATCGGCTGCAACGTGAAGGAGATCAGCAGGTCGGGCGCGCGCGGGATGCGCAGCAGGTTGCGCTTGGCGAGCACAACGGTGTCGGAGATCGCGTAGGCCAGTCCGCTCATGCGGCGCGCTCCTCGCGCTCCTCGCCCTGCTCTTCCTCGTCCTCGTCCTCGTCCTCGGCGCCCTCGTGCTCGGCGGCGTGCCCGGTCAGGGCGATGAACACGTCGTCGAGCGTCGGCCGGCGCACCGCGATGTCCGCGATACCCACACCGGCACTGTCGAGCCGGCGCACGGCCTCGGCGATTCCCCCGCGGTCGCGCCGCATCGGCATGCTGAGCAGCTCGCCGGCGCAGCTGGGCCGGTCGTCTTCGGAAATCGGAGCGAGTGCTGCGATCGCCACCTCGGCCTGGGACGGGTCCTCGAGCGTGACCTCGAGCCGCTCGCCGCCGACGCGGTCCTTGAGCTCGTCGGAGGTGCCCTCCGCGATCACCTGCCCGTGGTCGATCACCGCTATCGCGTCGGCCAGGCGGTCGGCCTCGTCGAGATACTGCGTGGTCAGCAGCACGGTCGTGCCGGCCGCCACGCGAACCGCGATCGTCTGCCACAGCGCCAGCCGGCTGCGCGGGTCCAGGCCGGTGGTGGGCTCGTCGAGGAAGATCACCGGCGGCCGCGCCACAAGCGCCGCGGCCAGGTCGAGCCGGCGCCGCATGCCGCCCGAATAGGTGCGCACGAGCCGGCTAGCGGCGTCCGTCAGCCCGAAGGTCTCGAGCAGCTCGTCGGCCCGCCCGAGCGAGCGCTTGCGGCCCAGGTGGTAGAGGCGGCCGACCATCTCGAGGTTCTCGCGGCCGGTCAGGTTCTCGTCGACGGCGGCGTACTGCCCGGCCAGGCCGACGTGGGCGCGCAGTTCGGAGGCGTCCCGCACGACGTCGAACCCGGCCACGCGCGCGCTGCCGGCGTCGGGCGGCAGCAGCGTGGTCAGAATGCGCACGGCGGTCGTCTTGCCGGCCCCGTTCGGGCCGAGCAAACCGAGGACGGTGCCGGCCGGAGCTTCCAGGTCGATGCCTCGCAGCGCCTCGACGTCGCCGTAGGACTTTCTCAGATCGCGTACCTCGATCGCGGGCTCGGACATCGCCCAGCACCATATGAAAGGCGGGTCAGTGGCGCTGTACGGCCAACCGTACCCCGAGCGTCACCAGCACCGTGCCCGTGAGCGCATCGAGCGCCCTGCGCAGGCGCGAGCCCTTGAATGCCTCAACAGCGCGCGCCAGCAGCCAGGCGTACAGCGACAGCCAGGTGATCCCGAGCGCGATATGCACGCTGGCCAGCAGCATCGAGATCAGCAGCGCCGGGTCGCCCGGGCCGATGAACTGCGGCAGGAAGGTCGAGTAGAAGACGGCGATCTTGGGGTTGAAGAGGTTCGTCAGCAGGCCCTGCCGGAAGGGCGAGGAGCGCCGGTCTCCGGTTTCCACGTGCGAAGGCTGCCCGCGGCGCGCGGCCATCAGGCTCTGTACGCCGAGCCACACCAGGTAGACGGCGCCGACCAGGCGCAGCGCGTCGTAGGCGGTCTGTGACGCCGCGAGCACCGCCGCCACGCCGAGGGCGGAGGCGAACGCCCATGCGAGGCAGCCGGCGGTGATGCCGAGCGTCGTGGCGAAGGCGTCGCGGCGCCCGCCGGTGAACACGCTGCGAGCGACCATCGCCATGTCGGCGCCCGGCGTGATCGTCAACAGCGCGACGATGCCGACGAACAGCAGCGGGTGCTCCGGCATCACCCGTCCGCGAGCCCCACCGTGCCACCCAGCACGCCCGAGTAGAGCACGCCCTTGGGGCTGATCGTGAGGCCGGCGTAGTGCACGTTGAACAAGACCCCGGTGCCGACCAGGCGGCGCCACACCGTCTTGCCGGTATGGAAGTCGACCGTGGTCAGATACCAGGCGTCGGGCATGCCCTTGGGCTTGGTGTACAGGTAGATCAGGCCGTTGGCAAGCGAGAGCTTGGGCACCGTGCTGGGCGAGATCTCGGAGCTCTTCCAGACCGTGCGGCAACCCCTGCCGCCGCGCTTGATGTCGACGCGCTCGACGCCGGGCTGCGTGGTGTTCCCGTTCGCGGTCGCATCGGGCGGTGGAAAGTAGCCGTAGTTGTTCTCGACGATCATCGAGCGGCCGGTGGCGATGATCGAGTTCTCCGTCGCGCCGGCGCCCTTGCGGAACACGGGCTGCTCGCAGACGAGCCGGTCCTGCCCGCGCTTCAAGTGCTTCGCCCGGCGCAGCACCACCACCTGCATGCGAGCGGCGTTGTCGGCGATCGAGAGGTACTGCTTGCCCATCAGGGTGGGCGTGGTGCCCGACCCGGCGTCGAACTGACCCGGCTTCTTGGCGCCGACGTTGTCGTAGCGCACCCGCCAGCTGACCTTCGGCTTGCCCGAGCGCGTGGGGTCGAACCGGTACTGCGCCTCGTCGGTCACGATGAACACCCCGCCCGTCTCGTCCATCGCGAACGAGTTGCCGATCGCCTCGTTGGTCCTGTAGGTGCCGAGCACGCGGCCGGTGGCCGGGTCGAGCGCGCCGACGATGCCGTTCTGGCGGCTCACGAACCAGAGCCGCCCGCTCCAGTCCGGCAGCGCGGAGTTGAGCTGGTCGTCGGCCGGGATGACCGAGCTCATGTCGTAGGTCTTGACGCGCTCCAGGCTGTTCCCCTTGATGGCCACGACGAAGACCTGGCGGCCGATCGAGACGACGGCGCGGTCCTTGTTGTCGACGTAGAAGTAGGCACCACCCGGAGACTGCAGCGGGTTCACACCGGGCGGGATGACGCGCGGGGGCAGTGGGTGGCTCGCGACCGTGTTGAGGTCGGTGTCCATCAGGCGCAGCTCGACGGTGGTGGCCGAGATGCAGGTGGTGACCAGGCGGCCGCGCTTGTCGAACGCGATCGTGATGCCGCAGGAGCCGAGGCCGCCGGCCCCGTCGATGGACTGGGAGAACACGCGCATACTGCCGCCGAGCGGGCCGGAGTGTCGATAGGTGTCGGTCTGGTAGGCGTCGTTGTGAACAGCGTTTCGGCCGTTGGGCGCCATGAAGGGATGACGCGGCACGCGCGGGGCCGAGACGGGGTGCGGCTTGGCCTTCTTGCCGGAGAAGAGCGTGAGCCCTGTGAGCTCGCTCTCGTCCTGGGGAATGGGCGTGGCGGCGCCTGCCGTCGGCGCGAGGGCAACGAGGGCAACCAGGGTGAGGCACGTGAGCGGGGCGGCAAGCTTCATGGGCGGTCCTTGTTGAAAGGTCGTCAATAGGGCCAGTGAGGCGACCGTATCAGTCTTATTGGTAGCCTGTCAATAAGCCATGGCCGCCCCAGCGAAGGACCCAGCGAGCGCGCCGGCGCCGCGCACCCGGCTCCACCCCGACACCCGGCGCGACCACATCCTCGAGGCGGCCGGCGCGGTCTTCGCCGCCAACCCCTATTCCGCGGTCTCGCTCGGCGACATCGCCCACGAGGCCGGCGTCAGCCGCAGTCTCGTGAGCCACTACTTCGGCAACAAGCGAGGGCTGTTCGTGGAGGTCATGCGGGCCTTCGCGGCCGCTGCACCGGAGGCGGTGCGCACAGACCGCTCGCTCCCGGTCGAGCAGATGGTGGCCGCCAATGTCGAGGCGTGGCTGGAGTTCGCTGAGGAGCACCGCGAGACGGCGATCGCCATGTCCGGCATCGGAGCGCTCGGACGCGACCCCGAGCTGCAGGCGCTGGTCGAGGAGGTCCGCGAACGAGTCGTCGACCGCATGCTGCTCAATCACATCGGCACGACCGACGTGCCGAGGGAGATGCGCATCGCCCTGCGCGCCTACACCGGGCTCTACGAGGTGGCGGTCTCCGAGTGGTTGCAGGCGGGTCGGATGACCCGCGCGGAAGTGCGCATCCTGATCACGCGCGGGCTGTTCGCGATTCTCGAGGACGTGGTGCCGGCGCTACTGGCGGAGAACGAGCGCTCCGGGGACTAGCCGCGGCCGCCGGCCCTCACGCCGCCGCCCCCCGCGCCCAGCTCGAAGCGCACGCCCGTCATCTCCTCGGACACCTCCCAGAGGCGGCGGGCGACCTGCTTGTCCCGGGCCGCCTTGTTGGGCGTGACCGGCTGGGGATGCCCGCGCTGCTCGGCAAAGCCGTCAGGCCCCACGTAGGTGCCGCCCGCGAGGCCCGGCTCGGTCGCCGCGTAGAGCGTCGGCAGAGCGCCCATCTCGTCGGTCTGCGCAATCACCCGGTTGGATACGCTCATGACCACGCGGTCCAGGCGCGGGGGGCCGGCCGACTGGAGGTTGGTGGCGGCGTAGCCGGGGTGCGCGGCCAGGCTCTTCACGGTCGAGTCGGCGGCTCGCAGGCGCCGTTCGAGCTCCAGCGCGAACAGCAGGTTGGCCAGCTTCGACTGTCCGTAGGCGCGCCAGCGGAAGTAGCGGTGCTCCCCGCCGAGGTTGTCGAACGCGATGCGGCCGGTCTTGTGGGCGGTGCTCGACAGGGTGACCACCCGCGCGTCCTCGGTCCCCTCCATCGACCCGATCAGCAGGCCTGTGAGGGCGAAGTGGCCGAGGTGGTTGGTTCCGAACTGGAGCTCGAAGCCGTCGGCGGTCCGGCGCCGCGGCGTGGCCATCACGCCCGCGTTGTTGATCAGCAGGTCGAGCCCGTCATGGCCGCCGCGGAAGCGCTCCGCGAACGCCCGTACGGAGTCGAGGCTGGAGAGGTCGAGCTCCTCCAGCTCCAGCTGAGCGCCGGGAGCGGCGGCCTCGATCTCGCGCCGCGCGGCCTCCCCCTTCGCCGTGTTGCGGCAGGCCAGCACCACGCGCGCGCCGGCACGCGCAAGCACTTTGGCGGTCACGAGCCCGAGCCCGCTGTTGGCGCCCGTCACCACCGCGGTGCGACCGACCTGGTCGGGGATCCGCTCGGCCGTCCACTTCGAGTCCATCCTCGCTCCCTTTCGCTTGGGAGCCGAACGTACTACGTCAACGCCGGCTCCGGCAGGGCGCGCACGCCGGCGCCGGCCTCGGCGCGCCCAACAGGGCGGCGGCCCCAGTTCGCGCGGACGGCGAACTCGAGCAGCCGGTCGAGGTACGCGTCGACGCGCGGTACGCGGATGTCGACCGGCTCGAGGCCGGCGCGGGCGGCGCTCGCGTCAAAGCTCACCCTCGACGCGAAGTACGGGAAGAACACCTCGCCGCGCTCGAGCCAGCGCCGCTGCGCCGGGCTGGCGCTGCGCAGGAGCAGCGGGTGCACGGCACGCTTGTAGAACCCCGGTGGAAGCACCCGCGCGGGAGGCCGCCCCAGATGAGCGGCCGCGCGATCGATCAGCTCGCCGACCGTGCCTGCCTCGGGCCCCGCTACGAGGTTGAACGTCCTGCCTGCGCCGGCGTCCGCCAGCGCCAGGATGGCGCGGGACACGTAGCTGACCGGCACGATGTCGACCGGCGCCGAGCGGCGCGCCGGCACCACGGGCAGAGTGCCGTTCGCATAGGCGCGCAGCGGTGTGTAGATGACGTTGAAGGAGGGCGTCCAGCCGCTGCGCTCGTCGCCCACCACGATGCTCGGACGGAACACCTGGACGGGCAGGCGCGAGCCGTGAGAGCGCACGAGCAGCTCGGCCTCCCACTTGGAGCGCTCGTAGGTGTTGTTGAAGCCCTGGCCGCGCTCGAAATCGTCGTCCCCGAAGCTGCCTCGGAGAGTGCCGGCCACGTAGGCCGTCGACACGTGCGCGAAGCGGTGCAGCCCGCCGTGCCTCTGGATCCAGGCGGCCAGCTCGAGCACGCGCTGGGTGCCCGCCACGTTGATCGCCCGCGCCTCGTCCAGCGGCAGCGAGAACGACACCGACGCCGCGGCGTGGATGACCTCGTCCACCTGCTCGGCCAGCTCGTCGCGACGGCGCGGGCTCAGGCCCAGGCCGGGCGCCAACAGGTCGCCCGCGACCGCCTCGACCCGATCGGCGTAGGCCTCGGCGTCGGGCACCAGCGAAGAGAGCGTGACGCGCACGCGCTCCGTGGCGGCTGCCTGGTCGGGAGCACGCACCAACGCCCACACCCGACGGTCGCCGTCCTCGAGCAACCGGGCCATCAGCTCCATTCCAAGGAAGCCGGTGGCGCCGGTGATCAGGACGTCGCCGCGGGTGCGGGCGCCGGTGTCAGGAGAGAGGAACATCCGCGACTCAGACTGGCGCAGTCACGTGCGCAAGTCATCCGACCGGCGGTAGGAAATTCAGTCCGGCGGGCTCGACCGCTCGTCCAGCAACCAGGGCAGCGTCGCCTGCGCAACGTGGCACGCCCCTCCCCCCGGCCGGGGTGGCGGCGTTGGCGTCGGCATACGGCGCAAGCCCGGTCCACCGTCCCCGTGGGGGTGCCGAGTGGCGGCTTGTGCAACCCACCCCTCCCCTGCTGTTTGCGCCCGCCGCGCCGCACGCGCGGAGGGGCCGAGAACTCAGTCGATCAGCCGCTTCGACATCCGCCGCACGGCCTCGCGCCACAGCACCACCGTGAAGACGATCAGGCCACCCACCCGCAGGAGGTCGGTCGCCTCGAAGCCGAAGCAGGCGTGGCGCACCAGCACCACCAGCTGGTGGAGCGGGTTGAACTGGGCGGCCACCTGAAACCCCTCGGGCAGCTGGTCGATCGGGAAGAACGTGCCCGCGACGAGGAATAGCGGCGTGATCACCAGCGTGGTCACGTAGCTGAACTGGTCGATCTTGGCCACGCTCGCCGCGGTCGCGATGCCGAACCCGGCGAACCCGAGCGCGGTGATGAAGGCGAACAGCGGCACGAGCAGCATTCCCGGTGCCGGGTCGAGCCCGAACAGCATCGACACGATCAGCGGGAAGGAGCCGTAGATTCCGGAGCGGAGCCCGATCCAGAGCATCTCCGCGGTCACCAGCTCCTCGACGTCGACCGGGGCGGCCAGGATCGCGTCGTAGGTGCGCTGGAAGCGCTCCTTGACGAACGCGCCGAACATCGCCGGCAGCGCGCTCGAGAAGATCACGGCGGTGGCCACCATGCCGGTGCCCACGAACTCCACGTAGTCGAGCCCCTCGACCTTGTCGACGATCGTCGAGCCGAGTCCGAGCCCGAAGGCGAGCAGGTAGATGACCGGCTCGAGGACGCTCGAGAAGGTCGTGGACTTCCAGTAGCTGCGGAAGTTCGCCACCTCGCGGCTCATCACGCCGGCGATCGCGGCGGGCTCCAGGCGCCTCATCGCGGAAGCACCCGGCTCGGCCGGGTGCGCACCGACGACCTCACTCGGCCTCCTCACCTGTCAGCAGCACGAACACGTCCTCGAGCGAGGCGGCGCGCCGGATCGCCTCCGGCGGGATGGCGCCGTCGCTCGCGCGCTCGGACCCGACGATCGCGATCGCGGGCCCGGCCGGCCGTACCGTGAGTCCCTGAGCCTCGGCGACCGCGCGCACCTCGGCCAGGCGCGCTGGGGGCGCGTAGACCTCCGCCGTCTCGCGGCCAGCGTGCTTGGCGATCAACTCGTCGGGCCGGCCCCGGGCGATGATCTTGCCGTGCGTCATCACCGCCACCTCGTCGGCCAGCCGCTGGGCCTCCTCGATGTAGTGGGTGGACATCAGGATCGTCACTCCCTGAGAGCGCAGCAGGTCGACCAGCGACCACAGCTGGGTGCGGATCTGCGGGTCGAGCCCCACGGTCGGCTCGTCGAGCAGCATCAGGTCGGGCTCGTGCATGAGGCCGCGCGCGAGCAGCAGGCGGCGGCGCATCCCGCCGGAGAGCTGCTCGACGGAGTCGGTCCGCCTGTCGGAGAGGCGCGCGAGCTCCAGGCCGCGGTCCACCGCGGCGCGCACGTCCTTCACGCGGTACAGCCGCGCGAACACCGCCAGGTTGTCCTGCACGGACACGTCGACGTCGAGGTTGTCCAGCTGGGGCACCACCCCCATCTCGGCGCGGGCCTCCTTGGCCTCGGCGGGCAGCTCGTGGCCGAGCACGCGCAGCGAGCCCTCGTCAGCGATCGCCTGGCCCGTCAGGAGCCGCATGGTCGTCGACTTGCCGGCGCCGTTGGGGCCGAGCAGGCCGAGGCAGATACCCCGGGGAACGTCCAGGTCGAGCCCGTCGACCGCGGTGATCTCACCGAAGCGCTTGACGACTCCTTTGAGCTCGATCGCCGGCATCGGTCCTCGACCCTAGAGCAGGGTGTCGCTCGACCGGTGGGCGAAAGGTGCGCTGGAATCTTTATCCACGCGTACAAGGTGTTCCCACCCCCGATCCAGATACCTTCAGGGTGGCCCACCTTCCGGAGAGAGAATTATCTATGCCCAGAGTTCGACAGACCAACGTAACCGCCGCCCGCTGGAGCCCCAACGGAGGTGCCCTCGGAGCGGTTGACCTCACCGAGCCGTTCAGCTACCCGCACGGCGAGAACGTGTTCTCGCCGGCGATCCAGCGCCACCGGCTGCCGAAGGAGACCTACAAGCGGCTGCAGCGCCTGCTGTCGCAAGGCGAGGCGCTCGACACCTCGCTCGCCGACGCCGTCGCGCTCGCCATGAAGGAGTGGGCGCTCGAGAAGGGCGCCACCCACTACACGCACGTCTTCCAGCCGCTGACCGGGCTCACCGCCGAGAAGCACGATTCCTTCTTCGGCCCCGCCGCCGACGGCGTGGCGCTGGCGGACTTCTCCGGCAAGGAGCTGATCCAGGGTGAGCCGGACGCCTCGTCGTTCCCGACCGGCGGCGTGCGCGCCACCTTCGAGGCGCGCGGCTACACGGCCTGGGACCCGACCAGCCCCGCCTTCATCCTCGAGAACCCCAACGGCGCGCTGCTCTGCATCCCGACGGCCTTCGCGTCGTGGACGGGCGAGGCGCTCGACGCCAAGATCCCGCTGCTGCGCTCGATGGACGCGCTCTCGCGGTCGGCGATCCGGGCGCTGCGCCTGCTCGGCGACGAGCAGTCCGCGCGCGTATTCACGACCGTCGGGCCGGAGCAGGAGTACTTCCTGATCGACGAGCAGTACTACTTCGAGCGCCCCGACCTGATCAGCACCGGGCGCACGCTGTTCGGCGCCAAGCCGCCAAAGGGCCACGAGCTGGACGACCACTATTTCGGCTCGATCCCTGAGCGCGTGCTGGCGTTCATGATGGACTCGGAGCTGGAGCTCGCCAAGCTCGGCGTGCCGGTCAAGACGCGCCACAACGAGGTGGCGCCCGCGCAGTACGAGCTCGCACCGATCTTCGAGAACTCGAACGTCGGGTCCGACCACCAGCAGCTGACGATGCAGGTCATGCGCCGCGTGGCGCGCAAGTACGGGCTCGTCTGCCTGTTGCACGAGAAGCCGTTCGCCGGCGTGAACGGGTCCGGCAAGCACAACAACTGGTCGATGGGCACCGACACCGGCCACAACCTGCTCGAGCCGGGCGACACGCCGGCCGACAACCTCAGCTTCCTGTTCTTCTGCGCCGCGGTCATCCAGGCCGTGGACAAGCACCAGGGCCTGCTGCGGGCGTCGGTCGCCGACATCGGGCAGGACCACCGGCTGGGCGCCAACGAGGCGCCGCCGGCGATCATCTCGATCTTCCTCGGCGCCGAGCTGGAGAAGGTCTTCGGGGCAATCGTGTCGGGCGAGGGCGATCCGCACACCCCCGCCGCGGTGCTGGGGCTCGGCACGCCGGTGCTGCCCCCGCTCCCGATGCATGGTGGCGACCGCAACCGCACGTCGCCATTCGCATTCACGGGCAACAAGTTCGAGTTCCGGGCGCTCGGGTCGAGCATGTCGCTCGCCTTCCCGAACACCGTGCTGAACACGATCGTGGCCGAGGCGATCGACGAGCTCGCCGACAAGCTGGAGGCCCAGGTCACGGGCGGCACCGATTTCGACGAGGCGCTGGCCGGCGTCATCAAGGAGGCGTACGGCGAACACCAGCGCGTCATCTTCGCCGGAGACAACTACAGCGACGAGTGGCACGCTGAGGCGGAGTCGCGCGGGCTGAAGAACCTGCGCACGACGCCCGACGCGCTGCCCGAGGTGCTCGCGGACGCGACCGTTGCGGCGTTCGAGAAGTACGAGGTGCTCTCGCACCGTGAGCTGGACTCGCGCTACGAGGTGTGGCTCGAGCAGTACATCATCCGAGCCAACATCGAGGCGGAAACCGCCGCGATGATCGCGAAGACGATGCTGCTGCCGGCGGCGCTGCGCCACGTGGCGCTGGTCGAGGCGGCGGGAATGGACGAGCTCGCTACGGAGGCGCGCTCGCTGACCGCGTCGTTCGTCGAGGCAATCGGCGAGCTCGAGGTCGCGAACACGTACCCGGACAGCGTCGAGGGCCTGGAGCTGGCGATTTACGCCCGCGACAGCCAGCTTTCGGCGATGGCGCGCATGCGCGAGGTGGGCGACGAGCTGGAGAAGATCGTCGCCGACGACCTCTGGCCGCTGCCGAAGTACTCGGAGATCCTGTTCATCAAGTAGTTTGCGGCGCCTCATGCGGGCGCTCCAGATCACGGAACTGAGCGGTCCGCGGTCGGCCCTGTCGGCCGCGGACCTGCCGGACCCCGAGCCGTCGCACCCGCTGACCCCCGGGAGCGGTGTCCTCGTGGACGTGCACGCAGCTGGAGTCTCATTCCCCGAGGTTCTGCAGACGCGCGGCGAGTACCAACTCAAGCCCGACCTGCCGTTCGTGCCCGGCAGCGAGGTCGGCGGCGTTGTGCGCAGCGCCCCCGAGGGCTCGCGCTTCTCCGAGGGCGACCGGGTGGCGGCGTGCTGCATGCTGGGCGGCTTCGCGGAGGTCGCCGTGGCGCCCGACTTCCTCGTCTTCGGCCTCTCGGACGAGCTCGACTTCGCTCAGGGCGCCAGCCTGATCCTCAACTACCACACGGCCTACTTCGCGCTCAAGCTGCGCGGCCGCCTCGCGGAGGGGGACACCGTGCTCGTGCACGGGGCGGCCGGCGGCGTCGGCACCGCGACGCTGCAGGTCGCCAAGGGCATGGGCGCACGCACGATCGCCGTTGTCTCCAGCGAAGCCAAGGAGCAGGTCGCGCGCGAGGCCGGCGCCGACGAGGTGGTGCGCTCCGACGGTCCCTGGAAGGACGAGGCCAAAGAGGTCTCCGGCGGCGGCGTGGACATCGTGATCGACCCGGTCGGCGGCGACCGCTTCACCGACAGCCTGCGCTCTCTGCGCGAGGGCGGACGGGTGGTCGTGATCGGCTTTACCGGGGGCTCGATCCCCGAGGTGCGAGTGAACCGGCTGCTGCTGAACAACACCGAGGTGGTGGGCGCCGGCTGGGGCGCCTTCGTAATGGGCAAGCCGGGCATCAACGGCGAGATCGGCACGGCCGTGAACGACCTCGTCGACGAGGGCTTCGTGCGCCCGATCGTGGGCGCCCGCTTCCCGATGGAGCAGGCGGCGGACGCCCTCGAGCTGATCGACGGCCGCGGCGCGACCGGCAAGGTCGTGCTGGACGTGCGCGCCTAGCTGCGCGAGCGCTGCCGGTTAGAGC
>JACCSF010000227.1 GCA_013813135.1 Thermoleophilaceae bacterium
GGGGGGGGGGGGGGGGGGGGGGGGGGGCCCCCCCCCCCCCCCTGTCAGAGCTCTGCTCTGCCCTCGCCGCGGTAGGTCGGGACCTCGTCCACGACCTCCCCTCCCCGCACCAGGTATAGCCCGTTGAAATGCTCGCAAAGCTCGCCGGCCTTGGCATGGCGAAGGTAAACCCGATCGCCGAGTCGGAGGCTAGCGGCCGCGGTCCCGATCACCGGCGTCTGCACCTCACCAGCCCCTTCGAGGGTGTCGAGCCGCAGGCCGCGCGGCAGGTAGGGAGTGGGCAGGCGGTCCTTGCCGGCCCCGCCCGAGGCGTGGTAGCCGCCGCCCAGCAGCGTGGCCACGCCGCGGCTGGGGCGGCGCACCACCGGCATGGCGAACAGGGCGGCCGGGGTGAGCGAGAAGTCTGCGTAGCGGTCGAACAGGGTCGGTGCGAAGAAGCCCGAGCCGGCCGTGATCTCGGTGACCACCGGCTCGCGGCGCGTCGTATGGATGCTGCCGGTGCCGCCGCCGTTGACGATCGGCACCGGAGCCACCTCGCGCACCGCCGCCACGACGGCCGCACGGCGCTCGGCGAGCTCGCCCGCGGAGCGCCGCTTGACGAGGCGGATGACACGACCTTGCATGCGCTTGCCGAGCGGGTGATCCCCAACGCCGGCGATGTGAGCCTCGTAGCCCATCAGCGCCGCCAGCTCGAAGCCGGGCCTCGACACGATCTCGCGGGCGAGCGCCCGCGCCTCCTCCGGTGTGCGCACCGGCGAGCGCTTCACGCCGACCTTGAGGCGGCCGCCGAGCGGCCACCAGCCGGTGTCGAGCTCGAGGCAGACGCGGATCGGGCGTCCGCCGCCGGTGGCGGCCTCGATGTGGTCGAGGTGCCCGACCGAGTCGACCATCACAATCGGCGGCCGCTCCGACTCGAGGCGCGCGAGCTCGGCCAGCGCCCCGCGGTGGGTGGAGGGGTAGGCGAGCAGCAGGTCGTCGAAGCCGTGGCGGTGGAGCCAGAGCGACTCGGGCAGCGTGAACGTCATCAGGCCGCGGAAACCGGGGTCGCTGTCGAGGATCGCCGTGAGCAGCGAGCGGCACCGGACCGACTTGCTCGCCAACCGGATCGGCGTGCCGGCGGCACGGGCGAGCAGCTCGCGCGCGTTCGACCACATCGCGTCGAGGTCGACGAAGGCGAACGGCGCGTCGACGCCCGCGAAGATGCGCTCGAGCTCCTCGTGGGCGCGCTCGCGCGCCGATGCCGTTCCCGGCCGGACAACCTCCGTGGCAGCCACAGGCCGGATTATCCCGCCCGGGTAGCGTGGTCGGCCGTGTCCGGCCGTCCATCGCCAGCCGATCGGGTCCCGTCGCCCGTGCTGGTGGTGGGCGCCGTCACCTCTGTCCAGTTCGGCTCGGCGTTGGCAAAGGGGCTGTTCGACGAGGTCGGCGCGGGCGGCACCGTCTTCCTGCGGGTTGCCTCGGCCGCCGTCGTGCTGGCGCTGATCTGGCGGCCGCCGCTGCGCGGACACGGCCGGCGGGAGCTGCTCGCGGCGGTCCTGTTCGGGATCTCGCTGGCCGGGATGAACTTCGCCTTCTACTCGTCGCTCGACCGCATCCCGCTCGGGATCGCGGTCACGTTTGAGTTCGTAGGGCCGCTCGCAGTAGCGGTGTTCGGCTCGCGCCGCGCGTTCGACCTCGTCTGGGTGGGGCTCGCCGCGGCAGGCATCCTGCTGCTCTCGGACTTCGGCCGCGCCGACCTGGACGGGGTCGGGGTGGCGCTTGCGCTGCTGGCCGGTGCCTTCTGGGCCGCCTACATCCTGCTGAGCGTGCGCGTGGGCAGGTTCTTCCCCGGGGGCTCCGGCCTGGCGCTCGCGATGCTGGTCGCCACCGTGCCGCTGGCGCCGATCGGGATCGCCGAGGGCGGTGCCGAGCTTCTGTCGCCGTCGGTGCTGGCGGTCGGAATCGGCGTGGGGATGATGTCCTCGGCGATCCCCTACACACTCGAGCTCGAGGCGCTGCGCCGTCTGCCGGCCGGAGTATTCGGGGTGCTGATGAGCCTCGAGCCGGCGGTCGCCGCCGCGGCCGGGTTCGTCGTGCTCGGTGAGGACCTGGCCACGCGCGAGGTGGTGGCGATCCTGCTGGTGGTGGCGGCCAGCGCCGGGGCTGCCCGCGGGGCGACGGTGGCGCCGCGCGACGCCTGAACGCTCAGCGCAGGTAGATCGGGTTCGAGAGGATCCAGGTGCGCTCGCGCCCATGCGAGCGCCGTAGCGCCTCTGCGCGGTAGACGCCCGGCGCCTCCACGTCGGCTTCGAGCGCTCTCCCCACGCCGCCGGCGATCTCGCGGCCGTCGCACAGCAGGCGCAGCTTGGCGTCGGACGGCGTGCGCACGGTCAGCCGGCGGTGGCCGGCGGGCGCCTCCGCGCCCATCGGCAGGCCGTCTGCCTCGAAGCTGAAGCCGCGAGCGGGCGCGAGCGAGTCGACCGCGATGTAGCAGCGCCCGGAGCGCAGCGCGGCATAGACCCGGTCGCGGTCGTGCTCGAGCTCGCCGGTCGGCGCGACCTCGCAGAGCACGTGGGTGCGGATGAAGCGAAACGAGCGGTGGTAGCCCATGATCCGCAGTGGCACGACCGGCCCGATGCGTTTGCCGAACTGGTGGGCGTCGAGCCCGCCGATCGCCACCACCGGGCGCCGGCGGCAGAGCTCGTCCCAGGCCTGCATGTTGCGCCGCGGCGGGTGGTCGAGCATGCGCCCGGGAGTGACCACGAAGCGCAGCATCTCCCCGGCGCTCGACACGGACTCGCCGGTGTCGTTCACGAAGCTCCACAGCTCGATGCCGTCGAGCGCGTCGCAGTCGAGCGCGTCGAAGGGCATGCCCCGGCTGGCGAGCGCGCGGCGCGCGCGAGCGTTCGGCACCCATCCGGCGCGCTTGAAGCGCTCGGAGCCGCGCGAGAACGGGTGTGCCGCGAACCCGAAACCGCCGGCCGCGCGCACGGCGGAGCAGATGCCCGCGGCGTCGAGCTGCGAGTGGTCGATCTCCTTGTCGATCCCGAAGGCGAGGTAGTGGTTGCGCCGCCGCGGCGACACCTCCTCGCCCACCAGCAGCAGCACGTCCCCGTACCAGCCCTCCTCGCCGTTGTGCTTGGCCGCGAGGGTGTCGTGGTCGGTGAGGAGCACGACGTCGGCTCCGGCGCGCCGCCCGGCCTTGGCGATCTGCTTGACCGTTCCCGTGCCGTCGGAGTAGGTCGAGTGCAGGTGGACGACGCAGGCCAGATCGTGCATGGCAAGTAGTGTCTACGACGTGACTGAATCGGACACCTTCGGCGCGCGTTCCACCCTCGAGGTGGGCGGCGAGTCGTACGAGATCTTCCGTCTCGACGCCCTCCAGTCGCAGTACGACGTGGCCCGGCTGCCGTACTCGCTGAAGGTGCTCCTGGAGAACCTCTTGCGCCACGGGGAGGACGATGGCGCGCGCGCGGTGGCGGGCTGGGTCGCCTCCGACGAGCCCTCCACCGAGATCGCCTACACGCCCGCGCGCGTGCTGATGCAGGACTTCACCGGTGTGCCCGCGATCGTCGACCTCGCGGCCATGCGCGACGCCATGGACGAGCTCGGCGACGACCCCGCCAAGATCAACCCGCTCGTACCGGTCGAGCTGGTGATCGACCACTCGATCCAGGTCGACGTCTTCGCCGAGCGCCTCGCGTTCCAGCGCAACGCCGAGCTCGAGTTCGAGCGCAACGAGGAGCGCTACGCCTTCCTGCGCTGGGGCCAGACCGCCTTCGACAACTTCAGCGTGGTGCCGCCCAATACCGGCATCTGCCACCAGGTGAACCTCGAGTACCTCGCGCGGGTGGTCGAGACGCGCGACGGCCAGGCCTTCCCCGACACGCTCGTGGGGACCGACTCGCACACCACGATGATCAACGGCCTCGGGGTGCTCGGCTGGGGGGTCGGCGGCATCGAGGCCGAGGCGGCGATGCTCGGCCAGCCGGTGTCGATGCTGATTCCCCAGGTCGTCGGGTTCCGGCTGACCGGCGAGCTGCCCGAGGGCTCGACCGCGACAGACCTCGTGCTGACCGTGACCCAGATGCTGCGCGAGCGCGGCGTGGTCGGCAAGTTCGTGGAGTTCTTTGGCCCGGGCCTGGTGCGCCTCCCGCTCGCCGACCGCGCGACGATCGGCAACATGGCGCCGGAGTACGGCGCCACGTGCGGAATCTTCCCGGTCGACGCCGAGACGCTGCGCTACCTCGAGTTCTCGGGGCGCCCCGCCAAGCGTGGGGAGCTGGTCGAGGCCTACTGCCGCGCGCAGGGCCTGTTCCACGAGGAGGACGCCGAGGACGCCGTCTACTCGGACACGCTCGAGCTGGACCTCGGCGACGTGGTGCCCTCGCTGGCCGGCCCCAAGCGCCCGCAGGACCGCGTCGCGCTGGTGGACGCAGCCGAGGACTTCCTCGCCGAGCTGGCGGAGATGACCGGCGACGACTCCCTCGAAGGATACGACGAGGCGGCCGCCGAGAGCTTCCCCGCGAGCGACCCGCCCACCGCGAACGGCGGCGGCGTCGCACCCAAGCCCGGGCACGAGCACGGCCAGACCGCCCTCGCGGAGCGGCGCGAGGGCCTCGACCACGGCGCGGTCGTGATCGCCGCGATCACGAGCTGCACGAACACCTCGAACCCGTCGGTGATGCTGGGCGCCGGGCTGCTCGCCAAGAAGGCGGTCGAGGCCGGGCTGACGCGCCGCCCATGGGTGAAGACCTCGCTCGCGCCGGGGTCCAAGGTGGTCACCGAGTACCTGGAGCGCGCCGGGCTGATCGAGCCGCTCTCGCAGCTCGGGTTCGACCTGGTCGGTTACGGCTGCACCACCTGCATCGGGAACTCGGGCCCCCTGCCCGAGGCGGTCTCGCGGGAGATCGAGAGGCGCCACCTCGTGGTGGCGTCGGTGCTCTCGGGCAATCGCAACTTCGAGGGACGCATCCACCCGGAGGTCAAGATGAACTACCTCGCCTCGCCGCCGCTGTGCGTGGCGTACGCGCTGGCGGGGCGGATGGACGTCGACCTGCTCGAAGAGCCGCTGCAGGGCGACGTCTACCTGCGCGACCTCTGGCCCAGCCGCCAGGAGGTCAACGAGGTCATGGAGCGGGCGATCGAATCCGACATGTTCCGCAAGAGCTATGGCGAGGTATTCGAGGGCGACGAGAACTGGAACGGCCTCGCGGTGCCCGAGGGCGACCGCTACGCCTGGAACCCCGAGTCGACCTACGTCCGGCGCCCGCCCTACTTCGAGGGGATGCCGGCCGACCCGCCGGAAGGCTTCGAGCAGATCGGCGGGGCGCGGGTGCTCGCCGTGCTGGGCGACAGCGTGACGACCGACCACATCTCTCCCGCCGGCGCGATCAAGAAGGACTCGCCCGCCGGGCAGTACCTGATCGAGCACAGCGTGGAGCCGCGTGAGTTCAACTCGTACGGGTCGCGGCGCGGCAACCACGAGGTGATGATGCGCGGCACGTTCGCCAACATCCGACTGCGCAACCGCCTTGCTCCCGGCACCGAGGGCGGCTTCACGAAGAAGGACGGCGACGTGACCACGATCTACGAGGCCGCTGTGGAGTATGCCTCCGAGGGCGTGCCGCTGTGTGTCCTGGCGGGCAAGGAGTACGGCTCGGGCTCGTCGCGCGACTGGGCGGCGAAGGGGCCGCGGCTGCTCGGCGTGCGTTTCGTGATCGCGGAGTCGTACGAGCGCATCCACCGCTCCAACCTGGTCGGGATGGGCGTGCTGCCGCTCCAGTTCCCGGAGGGGGAGTCGGCCGAATCGCTCGGGCTGACGGGCGAGGAGGCGTTCTCGCTCGAGCCGCTCGAGGAGGGCGCGCGCTCTTTGAAGGTCACGACGGACAGCGGCGTTTCGTTCGACGCCCGCGTCCGGATCGACACGCCGAACGAGTGGCAGTACTACCGCGGCGGGGGCATCCTGCACTTCGTGCTGCGCGGCCTGCGTGCCTGACGCCCGCCTCTTTCACCACGATCTCTGCTTCGGCTGCGGCCAGGCCGATCTGTTCGGGCTGCAGCTCGAGCTGGAGCCGGAGCCGACGGGGGAGCGGAGGGCCGCTTCTTCGTCAAGCAGGACCAGCAGGGCCCGCCCGGCTTCGCCCACTCAGGAGTGCTGGCCGCGGCGCTCGAGGAGGCGATGGCGCCGGCGCCGGTGGGCGCGTTCGTGCTGGTGCGGGCGCGGGTCTCGCCGTCGCAGTCGAGCGACCGCGAGCTGCACCTGAGCTCCGTGGCCAGCGATGACGAGGGTCAGACCCTGGCCACGGCCGCCGGCGTTTCGTGCGCATCGACTGACGCCCCGCGCCGGATCGGGCGCGGGGGACCGCGGCGCCCGAGCCCCGCCACCCTTTGCCGCCGCTGTCTACGCCCCATCTCTCGCGGCCGGCTCCAGCACCACCACCGGGATCCGGCGGCCGTCCGTTCGCCCCTGGTACGTGGCGAAGCCGTCGTAGTAGTCGACCGCCTCGGCCCACAGCCGGGCGCGTTCGTCGCCCTCGGCCTCGCGCGCCACGTACTCGCCTGTCAGCCCGCCCGGGCCCAGGAAGCGCACGCTTGGGTTGGCCTTGAGGTTCCAGTACCAGGCCGGGTTCTTCACGTTGCCGCCCTTCGACGCGATCAGGATCACGTTGCGGGCGTCGCGCAGGTACAGCAGCGGGATGCGGCGTCGCGCGCCGCTCTTTGCCCCGGTGGTCTCGAGCAGCCCGACCTGCTGTCCCACGGCGCTCGACACGCGCCCGCGCGACAGCGGCAGCAGCATCCGGTCGATGCGCATCGCCACGTTGATGAAGTACCAGGCCCCGGCCCGCGATCGGGCGAAGTTCTCGCCCTGGCGGTGGAACGCGGTCAGTTGACGGCGGCGCTCGGGCATCGCACGCGGGACGCTACCGCCCTGCCGGGAGGGCCGCGGGCCCGCCGGGCGGGTATCACTTCGGTACATGGCCGAGAACCTCACCCGCCAGATCCTGCGCGAGCACCTCGTCGACAAGGTCTTCGAGTTCACCGGCCCGGGCACCGCCGACCTGAGCGTGCCCGAGCGGGGCACGATCGCCAACATGATCGCCGAGCTGGGCGCCACCGCCGCGGTCTTCCCGCCCGACGACAACACGCGCGAGTGGCTGAGCCGCCAGGAGCGCGAGGAGGACTTCGCCGAGCTGGGCCCGGAGCCGACTGCGAGGACGACGACCGCGTCGAGATCGACCTGGCCGAGCTCGGCCCGATGGTCGCCAAGCCCCAGAACCCGGACAACGTCGTGCCGGTGGAGGAGGTGGCCGGCACGCCGATCGAGCAGGCCTGCATCGGATCGTCGGTCAACTCCGCCTACCTCGACCTCGCCCTCCCCGGCGCGATACTGGCCGCGGGCGACGGCCGCGGGGTGCACGAGCGCGTGACCGCGACGGCCACGCCGGGGTCGCGCCAGATCCTGGTGGCGATCGCCGAGGCGGGCGTCTACCGCCAGCTGGTCGAAGGCGGGGTGCGCATGCTCGAGCCGGTCTGCGGCCCGTGCGTCGGCATGGGTCAGGCGCCGCCCTCGAACGCGAGCACGCCGCCCTGGCGCCCCTGCAGTTGGGGGTGCGCGCCGTCTTCGCAGACCGCGCCGAGGTGGCGCAGACCTGGACGCTGCGGAGCGTCGGGCAGCAGCTGCGGGACGGGGCGGACGAGATCACCGTCCGGATCGAGGAGTCCGACGACGAGTTCGCGCTGACCCACGACTTCGCCGCCAAGGAACGTGAGATCCTGCTCCACGGTGGCCTCCTCCACTACCTCAAAGAGCAGCGCGCAGCCGCTTGACGTGGCCGCGGTGCGGGCGCGCTTCCCCGCGCTCGCCGGCGATGTCGCCTACCTCGACGGACCCGGCGGCTCACAGGTGCCCGAACAGGTCCTCCACGCGATCGACCACTGCCTGCGGGAGTCCAACGCGAACCTCGGCGGCGGCTTCGCGACATCGGCAGCCGCCGCCGAGGTGATGGAGCGCGGGCGCGTGGCCGCCGCGGACTTCACCGGCGGCGATCCCGAGGGCATCGCCTTCGGCGCCAACATGACCACCCTCAACTTCCTGCTCGCCCACGCGGTCGCGCGCACGCTCGAGCCGGGCGACGAGATCGTGGTCACGCAGCTCGACCACGACGCGAACGTGTCGCCCTGGCTGCTGGTCGCCGCCGACCACCGGCTGGTGGTGCGCCACGCGCCGATCCGGGCGGCCGACGTGACCCTCGACCACGACGCGCTGGAGGAGCTGATCGGCGAGCGCACGCGCGTGATCGCCTTCACGCTCGCCTCCAACGCGGTCGGCTCGATCACCGACCCGGCACGCATCGCGGCCGCCGCGCACCGGGTCGGGGCACTGGCCTGGGCCGACGCCGTGCACCTCGCGCCGCACCGGCGCCTGCGCGCGCGCGAGTGGGGCCTCGACGTGCTGCTCTGCTCGCCCTACAAGTTCTTCGGGCCGCACCTGGGCGTCGCGGCGATCCGCCCGGACCTGGCCGAGTCGCTCCCCGCGGACCGCGTGCGGCCCGCGAAGCAGACGCCGCCCGGGCACCGCTTCGAGACCGGCACTCAGTCGCATGAGGCGGTGGCCGGCACCGTGGCGGCCGTGGACTACCTGCGCTCGCTCGGAGACGGCTCGCTCGATTTCGCGTTCGAGCGCATTCAGGCGCACGAGGATCAGCTGGCGCGCCGCTTCCTCGCCGGGCTGCCGGAGGCTGTCGAGCTGTACGGCGTCCGCGGCGTCGACGGGCGCACGCCCACGTTCTGCTTCAACCTGCCCGGCCGCTCACCGCGGTCGGTCGCCGAGCGGCTCGGCGAGGGGGGCCTGTACGTGTGGGACGGCGACTATTACGCGCTCGAGCCAATGCACGCGCTCGCTCTCTCCGATAGCGGCGGAGCGGTGCGCGCCGGCTTCCTCCACTACACGACGGAGGACGAGGTCGACCGGCTGCTGGACGCGCTGACAGCGCGGTAGCGAACCTGCGCAAGTTTCTTGCCCCTTGGGGCTGCCGACGGGGAGAGGCTGGCAGTCGCTCAGGAGGGGCAGGCCCTGAGCTTCTTCGCCCCGGGCGTCTTGCACCGCTTGATCTTGAGCGGCGATCTCTCGTTCCCGCGCACCTTGTAGGTGAAGTACTCGGCGATCGAGTCGGAGCGGGAGCTGATCACCGTGATCGTCGCCCCCTGCCTCAGCGAGCCCTTGAACTTGGTGAAGCGCAGCGCTGCCGCCTTCTTCCTTGAGCGCTTGACGAACTTGCCGCGCGGACAGCCGCGCCCCTTGCACTGGACCCTGACGGTCGTCTTGGAGGGCACTCTCACGATCAGGGCGACCACCAGGAGGCCCCACTTCCGGCGCGCGTAGCCGAGCGTCTTGGTCACGTCGGGCGGCGGCTTGTAGGGCTTCGCGGCGACCTTCACCGGTACCGCGGTCGTCGCGGTCGCGCCCTTCGAGTCCGTCACGCGCAGGCGCACCGTGCGCGTCCCCTTCTTCAGCTTCGTGGTCGACGTCACGGCGCCCAGGCGCTCGTACTTGTCGTTGTTGTCCAGGTCCCACTCCTGCTTGACAAGCGGGCCGTCGGGATCGTTGGACGTCGACGCGAACGTGACCTCCCGACCCTCCACCGGCTTGGCCGGCGCGACGGTGAACGACGCCTGGGGCGGAGCGTTGACGACGATCGTGTCGGTGGCGATGGCGAAGCCACCCCCGCTCTCGGTCACCTTGACCGCGACGGTGTGGGCCCCGGCCGTAGCGAACGAGGTCACGATCGATCCGCCGGCGCCGTCGAGCGTGAAGTCGACCAGCGGGCTGTAGGCGAAGTCCCAATGTGTGGCCACGAGCGACGGTGCGCCCGGCGATGCCGAGGGGGTGGACGTTGAGGTCAGCGTGACCGCCTGCCCGGGCAGCGGGTCGTGCGGGGCGTAGCTGAATCCGGCGACCGGCCTGGTCACCTGGATCGTCACGGAGCGCTCCAGCACGTTGCTCACCGTGTTGTCGCCGTCGGTCACCCTCAGCTTGACGTTCACCGTGGCGGCGCTGGTGTAGGTGTGCGTCGGGGTGGCCCCCAGGGTTTCGTAGCTCCCGTTGCCGTCGAGGTCCCACTCGTACTTGGTGATCGAGCCGTCGGGGTCACTCGAGGTGGTCCCGTTGAAGGTCACCTGCTCGCCGATCAATGGTGCGATCGGGGCGTAGGAGAAGCTCGCGATCGGCTTGGCGTTGACCCGCACGAGCCTATTCGTGATGTTCGTTGCGCCCTCGGCGTCGGTCACGCGCAGGTACACCAGGTAGGAGCCGGAGGTCGTGAACGTGTGCGTTGTCGTGGCGGTCGCTCCGCCGTCGACCTCGAAGGTGGCGTCGCCGTCGAAGCTCCACTCGTACTTGGTGGTGTCGGCGGACGAGCCCGAGGCGTCGAAGGTGACGCTCCGGCCGATCGCCGCCGGGCTGGGGGCGAACGTGAAGGAGGCGGTCGGCGGGGTGTTCTGGACGAGGACGCTGGTCACCGCGGTGTCCGTAGCGCCGCAGTTGTCGGTCACCCGCACGCGCACCGTGTGCGACGCGGGATCGCCGGCGGCGAAGCTCGTGGTGGCGGTACTGGTGCCGTTGTTGGTCTCGAACGTGTTGTCGCCGTTGAGGTCGAACTCGTACTTGGCGATCGACCCGTTGCCCTGATCGGTCGAACCCGCCGCGCTCACGGTCACGGTCGCGCCCGGCTGGACGGGATTAGCGGGGGCGGTCCCGATGGCCGCGGTCGGCACGCCTGCGTTCACCACCGACACGGTCTGGGGTATCGCGGGGACCGTCTCGGGGCCCGCGTCGGGGTCGCCCGCCGAGCCGTCGGTCGCCGTCATCGTGATCAGACGGGCGCCGGGAGTCCCGAAGGTGGCCTGGGTCGGGCTGCCGGTGGCGGTCGCACCGCCCAGGGTCCAGTCGATCGACTCGATGTCGTTGTCCGGGTCCGTGGAGGTCGACGTGAACGTGTAGACCCCGCACTCGTTGCCGGCGGGGCCTGTGACGGTGAAGCTCGGCTGTGGCGGAGCGGCCAGCACGACCTGCACAAAGAGGAAGGTCACCGCGAGCAGCGCGGGAAGGAGTAGACGCTTGGCGATACGGGAGGGTCGGCTCATTGGGTCCTGCGATGGGGCGATTCCGGCGGAGGGCCGGACCCAATCCACAGTAAGCGCACTCTTGCTCTCGCGCAAATCAGGCGCGCTGGCGCTCCGCCCGCCGGCGGATCGCGCGCAGCCAGGCCATTCGAATGAGCGCGCTGCCCGGGTGGATGACGCGCCAGTAGCGGCCAAAGCTGCGCCGCGCCTGCACGTCGGTGGTGGCCACGCGTGTTTCGGTCCTCAGGACGGTCCGCTCACCGACCCGCTCCACCGCGAAGTTGAACGCCGCCTTCGCCCACCCGGGGTCCGCGAACTCGCGGAAGTCCGCCGGCGCGACCCGGCGCAGCCCGCCCGACGGCTGCCAGAAGCGGCCGACGCCGCCGAAGACCAGCTCGTCGGGCCCCTCCCGGAGCGCCACGAACCCGCCCCTGCGAAAGCCGTCCAGCAGCGAACCGCGCAGCGGCAGCCGGCGCCCGCGCAGCAGCGCCGGCACGCTGCGGACGGCCATCATCGCCACGAGCACCGGCACCTCCTGGGGAGTCAGGTCGCGGATCGCGTCCATCACCGCGGCGGGGGCCGCGACCGTGGTGATCGAGCGCGTCTCGTGCAGTGGCGGATCGCAAGCAGGACATCCTCGACGCGGCGCTCAGCGGGTTCGCGGAGAAGGGGCTCGCCGGCACCACCGTCGAGGAGGTGCGCAGACGCTCCGGCGCGAGCGTCGGCTCCATCTACCACCACTTCGGCGACAAGGAGGGGATCGCGGCCGCCCTCTACGTCGCCGCGCTGCGCGACTACCAGGACGGATTCCTGACCGTCCTCGACGACGGCGCGGATGCGGAGCGGACGGTCAAGGCGCTGGTGGGCCACCACCTGGCCTGGGTGGCGGAGGATCGCGACCGTGCCCACTTCCTGCTGAGCGGCCGCCCCCCGCGCGCGGCGGACGGGATCGCCGAGCTCAACCGCCGGACCTTTCGCGCGACATCGGAGTGGCTCGCCGGGCAGGTACGCGCCGGACACATGCAGCGAGTGCCGTTCGACGTCTTCTATGCGGTTCTGATCGGACCCGCGCAGGAGTTCTGCCGGCACTGGCTCGAGGGCCGTCTGCGCACCTCGATGCGCGGCGCCGAGCGGACGCTGGCCGCCGCGGGCGTGGCGCGCGCTGGCCGCCGGCTCGACATCCCAGACGAAGGAGGCCTCAGATGGCTGAGACGTTCGCGGAGGCTGGGAGCAGGCGATTGCGATGGAGCGGTCGCCGAGCCGGGCTGCTTCACCACCGACGCGCACAGGGCCGCGGTCGGCGAGCTGCTGGCCGCCCCGTAGTCTGGCGAGGCGTGCCCCGGCTCCTGAGCGCCCTCCTGATCGCTCTGGCGCTCACCGCGTGCAGCGAGAGCGCCGAGGACACCTACCGGGACGAGTTCCCGGATGTCGACCGGCAGCTGAGGGTCCTGTCAACCGAGGTCGGCGATGGACTGAGGAATGCCGGCGGATCGGACGACCGCGCGCTCGCTGTCGAGTTCGGCGGCTACGCGCGCAGGCTGGGCGAGCTCCGGGAGCGGCTCGACGGCCTCGAGGCGCCCGACCCGCTCGAGGGCGAGCACGGCCGGGTGCTTGCCGCCACCGCGGCCGTCCGCGT
>JACCSF010000037.1 GCA_013813135.1 Thermoleophilaceae bacterium
ATCTCGTCGCCGCGATGGTCTCGCTGCGCCCGTTGGCCGACGCCGTCCGGGCGCGCGTCGAACGCGACGTCGCGATCGCGGGCCTGGCCGACCGGCTCGGTCCGGTGGATGTCGCCGTGGAGGACGTGCAGGGGCGAACGGAGGCGCGCCCGTGATGCTGCTGCTGCTGCGCGCGCTGGTGCGACTGCTCGGGTTTCTGCTGCTCATCGCGCTCGCGCTCGTCGGTCTCGGCTTCGCGCTGGCGGCGTTGCTCGGTGACCAGCTCGGGGTGCAGCTTGAGGGCTCGGCGGTCAGCCGCTGGCTCGCGCGTCTGGAAGGCGACGGCACCCAGGTACTCGAGGCCGTCATCGGCGGCGGCATGGTCCTGCTCGGGCTGTTGTTGTTGATCGGGGCGCTGGCGCCGCGCCGTGAACGCCGCGTCGTGCTCGAGCAGGGCGAGCACGGCACGCTCGACGCGCGCCGGCGCCCGCTGGCGCAGATGTTCACGGCGCTCGCGGAGCGCACCCGTGGAGTCACACGCGCCAAGGCGAAGCTGCGCCTCGGCCGGCGAGCGCGCCACGGACGGCTGGTGCTGCGAGCGGAGCGCCCGCGCACGACGGAGAGCACCGCCGTCCGCGAGGCTGTCCGGTCCGACGTCGGTGAGCTGGCGGCCGCCTTCGGCCTCAAGACCCGGGTCCAAGCGCCGCTGGGGCGCCGCGGCCGGCGGGTGCAGTGATGCTGCGCCAGCGCCTGCGCACGCGAACCTCGCCGCTCGCCTTCATCCAGCGCCCGCTCGAGCTCGCCCTCGCATTGGCGCTGATCTGGTATGGCCTCATCCTCGCCGGCCTCGCCCTCGACCTGATCGGCCGCGCCAGCGCCGACACCTACAGCGGCTACCGCACCGCCTACGACTTCGCCGCCAACCTGCTGGCGGGTCGGGCCTCGGACAGCGCGCGGCTGATCGCCGGCATCGCCGGCGTGGTCGCCTTGCTACTCCTGCTCACGGTCGCTCTCAAGCAGCTGCCGCGCCCCTACCTCGCCCGCCATGACCTCGAGCTCGAGCTCGAGGGCGCCAATCCCGGCACGGTCACCGTCGAGCCGCGCGCCGTGGAGCGCCTGGCCGAGGGCATCGCGCTCCAGCACCCCGCGGTGGCGAGCGCCTCAGGGCGCTTCGGAACCGACGACCTCGCCGTGCTGCTCGAGGTGCGCCGAGCTCGCGACCTGGCCGACACGCTGCGCGCCGTCCAGCGCAGCGTCATCAGCGGCCTCGAGCGCCACGGGCTACCCACCGTCCTCGTCAACGTGACCCTGACCGGCTATGACCACTCAAGCAAGAGGGAGCTCAACTGACATGACCCCCAGACAATTCGCCGCCCTGCTCGGCTTCCTCTTCACCGCCGCGTGGATCGGCTTCGGCTTCGGCGAAGCCATACTCTGCCTGATCGGCGCCGGCGTCTTCGTCGGCTTGCTCTACGCCGGCGAAGGCTTCCTCCGCGGCGACATCGACCTCGGCGAACTCCAAGCCCGCCTGACCAACCGCCCGAACGCCGGCGGCGGCCCGGCTCCCCGCGCGCATCCTCGCGCGCGGTGAGCGGCCTGCACACGCAGAGGGTGAGACCGGAATGCCGCTGCGAGGAGGGTCGAGCGAAACGGCTAGCGAAACCCGGTAGGGTCGGGGCTGCCCGAGCGCCATTTGGCGCCGGCCGGTGTTCCAACCCTTCGGAGACGCCCCATGACTGCTCGCAATATTGGCATCGCCGTCGTTGTCGCCGTCATCGTCATAGTCGTAATCGGTTTCATCCTCTGATCCCGCACGCGCGCCAGGACACCCAGCCTCAGAGGCGGGCTGGCCGCCGCTAGGCGGCGAGCGGTACGGCTCGCGCTCGGGCTAGCCCGCAGGCCAGCTTGGCGACGATCGTCAGGTCGGCGTGCAGCCGGACCCGATCCAGGCCACGGACGCGGAGCGGTGAGGGCGCCCATTCGTTCTTGAGGCGGCCGAACTCGCGCTCGACGGCGGCGCGACGACGGTACAGAGCGGTGAAGCGGGGAGTCTCGCGGGGGATCAGCGGGTGCGCCCGGTCGGCCTTGATCCACCGGGAGGCAGGCTTGCACCCGCCCGTGGGGCAGCGCCACTTGGTGGCCTTGCGCGAGTAGCCGGCACCGGCGAACGTCCACTGGCCGTGCTCGCAGATCCGTGTCACCGGCTTCCCCCCGCCATCTACCGCCATCGACGACATGTCGCCGCCGTCAAGCCGCCATCAACAGCCAGCGGCGACACAGGCCGCTCCAGATACTGCGCAATCTCCTTGCAATGGAAGCGGTAGCGCTTGCGAGAGTGCCCTTACGCTGGGCTGAAAGTCGCGTCGCGTGCGGTTAGCCGACTTGGAGGTACTTCCGGAGCGCCTTCCGGATGACCGAAGAGGGCGTTTCGTGGTCGCGCTCCGCGCGCTGAGCGAGCGCCTGGCGTAGCTCGGGGTCGAGCCGGACGGACTCGACGCTGGCGGGGGCGGCGCCGATCGGGGGGCGTCCGCCGCGACGGCGAAGTGTCTCGTCGACGTCGTAGCCAGCCTCGGCCTTGTCGGCGAGCTCCTTGACGAGCTCGTCGGTGATCGGCTTGCCGCTGGCGGTCCTGCCATGCGTCTTCTTCTTCGCCATCGTCAGTCTCCCGGCAGCAGCCGCCGGTACTTGGGCCGCATCTTCATCGCGTGGATCGCCAGCTCGGAGCCATCGTCGCGCACGATTGTCACAACCTCGAGCAGATCGGCACTGCGGGACGGGCCGAGGTAGAAACGGGTGTCGTCCTGGTCGTCGATTGCGAGCGCGTGTCTCATGGCGTGTTCGATGTCCTCGTCGGCGACGCCGTGCTTGTGCGCCGACGGATGGACCTCCACCGAAGAATTGTAATACGAAACCTCGGATGGACCTGGTAGGCCAGCCCGACCACGGCTGTTCTACGAGGGAGGTTCCATGTCCACACCGCAGCTTCTCGATGCTGCAGGGCGGCGACGCTCGCCGGCCACACTGCCGGGGTTTCACGCCGGGCGGTGCCCCGCAACAAGGGCTTTCGTTATCCACCCGACCCGCCCCGGGTTGAGGAGATCGTTGCCGTCATGCGCCGAGCCGGCGAGACGGACCACGGCCTGCGCTTCCGGGCGCTGATCGTCGTGCTCTGGCGGGCAGGGCTCCGAATCGGCCAGGCGATGGCACTGACCGAACCAGACCTCGACCCGGGCCGCGGCTCGCTCTTGGTCCGCCAGGGCAAGGGCGGCAAGCGGCGCGAGGTCGGCATGGACTACTGGGGCTTCGACCAGCTCCGGCCGTGGCTCGCCCGTCGGGTCGAAATGCCGGTCGGAACGCTCTTCTGCGTCATCGACGGCCAGACCCGCGGCCGACCCTGGACCCCTGCCGCCGCCCGCAACCACCTACGTCGCATCTCGGCCAAGGCCGGCGTGCGCCGCCGCTTCGCCCCTCACCAGCTACGCCACGCGCACGCAGTCGAGATGGCCCGCGAGGGTGTCCCCCTGGATGTGATCCAACGCCAGCTCGGCCACGTCAACCTCGGCATCACCTCGGTCCACCTCGACGGATCGACACCGCCGAGATCATCGACACCGTCCACAACCGACGACCGCCCATGATCTCGGCCAGCGCGGGACTGATGATCTAACTCGCGACCGCCGCGAGCGCTCCCGCCCCCATGGGAAGCCAGCACTCGGCTTCCTTCGCCGTGCGGCCCGTCGCGTCTGGTCGGTGGGCTATGCAGACCTACGCGGCAGGCGCGTCGGCGCTCATGCTCGACGCTGGCCGGCTCGTGCCATACCGAGCTCCCCATAGGTCGCGAGCGCCTCGGACAGAAGCAGCTGTGCCTTCTTGTTGTCGCCGGGTGCGTCACGCGCGAGGAGCATCTGCGCGTAGTCGTGCTGGGTCTGCGCGAGCCAGGGTCGGGCACCGATCCGCTCGTTGATCTCGAGCGCGTCCTCGAAGTGGTGCGCGGCGTCGTCCCAGCGCTCGGTCGTCGCCGCCAAGAGCGCTAGGGGGCGGGAGACGGCGCCGGTGCTGATCTCGGCATAGCTGACGGCGACGCGGTCGGAGTAGGGAAGCAGCAGCTCGTAGAGGACTGACGCACGCTCGGCATCCGATAGAGCACTAGCCGTCTCCGCGAGCAGGCCCACGCTGGCAAGCCACGTCTCGTCGAAGGGCAGGTGAGTGAAGCCGTCGGCCGCGAGGGCTTCGAGCGCTTGGCGCGCCTCGGCCGCATGGCCCAACTCCGACGCCGTCCGCGCAAGTACGCAGCGCCAGATCGGGTAGGTCGGGTATCGCTCCACGGAGCGTCGAACGAAGTCTTCGACCTCCCCGAGCCGCCCTGGTCGCGGCGAAGCGCGTACAGCTGGAGGTCGTAGGAGACCCGGGCGCTCCAGCTCTGAGCCCGCTCCGCGACCCGAAGCAAGTCCGCAATCAAACCCTCCGCTTCCGCGAAGTCTCCTTCGAGCAGCGCGAGGAGCGCGCGGTACGCAGCAGCGAACGCGCCCTGCGACGGCTGGCGAAGCTCAGCCGCGAGCTTCGCGAGGGCGGCGACGTCGGCCCTAGCCCTCCCCAGCTCGCCGAGCTCGATCAGGGCCGCCGCGCGCTGCTCGTGACCCTCTGCCGCTCGTTCCAGATCACCGGCCTCCATCGCCACCTGGATGAGCTCCGTCGTCAGCGTCACCTGTTTGCGGGTGAACTCGGGCGAGTGGTTGGCCGCGTTGTAGGCGGCGAGCGCATACGCCAGCGTTCCCTGGTCGCCGATGCGGCGGGCCATCTCGAGCGCCTGCTCGCTCAGCGCCCTCCTCCTCTCGGGCGGAAAGCCGGTGTCGCGAAGCGGACCGCTGGCAAGGCGTGCAAGCAACCTCACCCGCAGCGGGCTGTCCTCTTCACCAAGAGCGGCCAGGGCGCGCTCGAGCAGCGGTGCGTAATCGAAATCGCCTCTCAAGACCTCCCAGATCAGCCGGCCGCCGTAGCCGAGCGCGGCTCGGGCGAACTGCTCGTGCAGCCCCAGCCGTTCGGCAAGGTCGGCGGCCGCACGGAACGATTGCTGCGAGGCGAGGGCGTCGCCCGACCTCGCCTGGGCGTCTCCCAGCCAAGGAGCAACTCGCAGCGGGCTCCGTCGTCCCCGACCAACGTCAGCGCCATCTCGTACAGGCGCACGGCTTCCTCGAAGGCGAGCTGGGAAGCCGCTCGGTCGCCGGCGCGCCGGGCGTACTCGACGGCCTTGTCCGCCCGGGCCGGGGCCGCGGCAAAGAAGTGATGCGCCAGCTCGGCGAGATGGGGCTCGAGATCGGCGGCGTAGACCGCCTCCAGCGCTTCAGCGGCGTCCTGGTGGAGCTGCAGCCTCCGCGCTGAGCCCAGCTCATCGAACAGCGTGTCCCTGATGAGCGCGTGGCCGAAGCGAAGCCGACCCGGCGATCCCGGCACATCGGCAACCACACGCTCGGTCAGGGCCTCGTCCAGCACGTCCAGCAACTCGTCGCGAGCAAGCTCGCTGAGGCGGGCCAGAGCATCCAGCCCAAACTCCCGGCCCATGACCGAAGCCGTCAGCAGCAGGCTCCGGCAGCGCTCGGAGAGCCGCCCCACGCGCTGACCGATGACGACACGGACCCCCGGCGGAATGCGCAGAGGCACGTCTGCCTCGGTGAGGCGGCCCTCGGCATCCAGGAGACGCACGACCTCCGCACCGAAGAGCGGATTCCCTTCTGTCTCGGCGTGGATCGCCTGGACCAGCCGGGACGCAGGCTCGATCCCGGTCGAGAGCTCGATGTACTCCGCCACGTCGGCCTCGCTCAGGCCCGCGAGCCCGATCTGAGCGGTCTGCGGCTCTCGCACCAGCTCGGCCAGCGCCGCGGTCAGCGGATCCCGGATCGTCGGGTCGACGTCGCGGAACGCACACACCACCAGCAGTCGGCTGTCGGCGATCTCGCGGGCGACGTACCGGAGCAGCAGCAGCGAGGGCTCGTCCGCGGCGTGCAGGTCGTCGAGCACGAGCACGAGCGGGCGGACGAGCGCGGCGCTCCGGAGGAACTGCGCGGTGGCGTCGAACAGGCGGAAGCGCGCACCCTCCGACTCCAGCGCCGGCGGCTCCGACAGCTGGGGGAAGTTCGCCCAGCTCGGGCAGGAGCTGGGCGAGATCCGCCGCCCCCGTGCCGAGCTGCGCGCGCAGCGCCTCGGGCTCCGTCTCGTGGACGTAGGCGCGCAGCGACTGCACCCACGGCCAATACGCGGGGGCGCCGCCCGCCTCCCAGCAACGGCCGACGAGGACACGCGCCCCGCGCACTCGGGCTTGTCCCATCAGCTCGTCGGCGAGCTGGCTCTTGCCGATGCCAGGCTCGCCGGCGACCAGGACGAGCCGCCCGCGGCCTGCCAGCGTGTCCTCGAGGGCGCCGACGAGCTCGGCCAGCTCGCGCTCGCGTCCCACAAAGACGCCCCGGCCGGGCTCGGGTGGCGCATCGCCCACTGGACGCCGGTCGAGCAGAGGATCCTGGCGCAGGATTGCCTGCTGCAGCTCTCGCAGCTCGCGGCTTGGCTCGATCCCGAGCTCTTCGGTCAGAACCCGACGAGCGTCCTGGTAGACCTCGAGCGCATCGGCCTGGCGCCCGGAGCGGTAGAGCGCGAGCATGAGCTGTTCCCGGAGGCGCTCGCGCAGCGGGTGGCGGCGCACGAGCTGCTGGAGCTCCCCGATCAGGTCCGCATGGCGGCCGAGCTCGAGGTCGGCGGCGACCCGATCCTCGAGTGCCGAGCTGCGAAGCTCTTCCAGCCGGCCGATCTCGGCCTGCGAGAACGACTCGTAGCCGAGATCGGCGAGCGGCGCGCCGCGCCACAACGCGAGAGCACCTGTGAGCTTGTCCGCGGCGAGGGCCGGGTCGCCGGCGGCCAGGGCGTCCCGCCCGCCAGCCGCCTGGTCCTCGAAGCGCTCTAGGTCGAGCTGGCCGGGCTCCAGCCGCAGCTCATAGCCGGGCGGCCGAGTCACGAGCAGGCCGCTGGCCTCCCCAGACGACCGCTCTGGCTCCAGTGTTCGCCGCAGTCGCGACACCGCCACCTGCAGCGCCTTCGAGGCGTCCTCGAGCCCGTCCCCGCCCCACAACTCCTCAATCAGCCGGTCGCTCGAAACCACCTCGTTCGCGTGCAGCAACAGGAGCGCCAGCAGCGCCCGCTGCTTGGTCCCTCCGAGGGCGAGCGGCCGATCGCCGTCGTGTACCTCGAGCGGTCCGAGGATGCTGAAGTCCATCGAACGAGTCTCCGCGGCGACCGTAACACGCCTGTTACCGGGCCGTAGGCGCTCTGAAGGCGCCACGGCGGATGGTGGCCAGCGATCAGTCACTACCACAGGAGGTCGGTCATGTCGCAGGTCACTCAGCCCAGAACCTCTCTCCCGAGCCTGGCGCGGCCAAGGCGCACCGTCTGGCTCGCAGCGCTGCTCGCGCTCGCTGCGGGCGCTGCCGTCGTGTTCATCCTCACGCTGGGCGGCGAGTCGTCCGACAACGCGGCGCCGGTTAGCGCCCAGGCCCAGCCCAGCCTGCGTTCCGACGGTGGCCCCGAGGAAACCAGCGTCGCCACGGCCGTGGGATCCCGCCCGGCGCTCGGTCCGGACGAAAGCCGGATCGCGGCCGCGGTCGGCGGAAGTTCGACTCAGGTCTCGAGCGGGCCGGACGAGAGCCGGATTGCCGAGGCGGTCGGGGCAACCTCCTCGCAGAGCCCAAGCGGGGCCCGACGAGAGCCGCATCGCAGCTTCCATCTCGGGCCGCTAGACCGACCCGGCCCTGGGGTGAAAGCGCCCGTGGGGGTCTGCGCCTCTGTTGTCAAAAGGAGCCTGACCCTCACGGGCACTGCCCTGAAGAGCAGGCCCGAGATCGCACGGCTTGCTGAGCCTGTTCGAGTCTCACCTGCCGTTCACGAGCTTCTTGAGCGCGGCGTTGGCCTGCGCGGCGGAGAGGCCGCGCCGCACCACGGTGTGCGTGCTTGCTGAGACGTTCGTGAGCCAACCCGCTCGCTCCAGCGCGGCCCGCTGCGTGAAAGCACTAGCGGCTCCTCGACGTCCCGGTCGATGTGGCCGCTGGGTGGGCCACGTTGCCGCGGGTGCGTGTGAAGCGGAACGCCTGCACAACAGGCACCGTTCAGGTCCACGGGTACGGCCCCTTGGACGCCACGTGGAGCTCGCCGCGCGCGAAGCGGTGCGCCCGGAACGGCTGTAGGCGTGGGTCGGCCGTGCCGCTGGCGATCTCCTCCGCCGCGAGCCGTCCGATCGCGAGCGTCTTGAAGCCGTGGCCCGAGTCGACGATCGCGTAGGCATTGTCGAGCACCCAGTCGCAGATCGGGTAGTTGTCGGGCGTGTGAGCGACGATGCCGCCCGCCGCGGTGACGCGCCAGTCGCCGGCGCGGCGGCGGAAGCGCCGCATCGCCGCGGCGAGCCCGGACACGAAGAACTCCTCGAAGGCGGGCTCCGCGGCGTGCTCGGGGTTCTCGGGTCCGTAGGGGTCGAGCTCGAGCGATTCGAACATCACCGGCAGCCCGCCGCCCGTGATGCCGGTGCCCGTGCGGCCCATGCGGAAGTAGATGCCCCACGCGCCGTCCACCAGCACGCGGCCGTCTTGGTCTGAGCGCAGCGGCTGCGTCTGGTCGAGGTGCACGACCGGCGCCTCGCTGCCGGCGCGCCCCGAGAGACCAGCGCCCGCAAGAGCGAACTCGCCCTCCTGCGCCTTCAAGTAGCGCATCTCGAGGTCGAGCCCGAGCAGCTCTCCGACCTGGGCGACCCACGGTCCCGGAGCGAGTACCAGCGTCTCGCACTCCAGCGGTCCCTCGCTCGTGATCGCGCGCTGGGGCCCCTCGAAGCCCACGACCTCCACGCCCTCGCGGATCTCCACCCCCGCGGCACGGGCCTGCGAAGCCAGATGGCGCACGGTCTGCATCGCGTCCGCCCAGCCGCCGCGGCGCTCGTGGAGGAGGGCCTCGACCGGGGCCTCCCAGTCCGGCCAGCTCCACATCAGGTACTCGCGACTTGCGTCGGCGCCTACCACGAGCTCGGACTCGTAGCCGACCCGCTCGTGCTGGGCGCGGATCGCCACCAGGTCCTCGACCTGCGCCTCGGGCACGGCGGCCAGGTAGCCGACCTGCCGGAAGCCATAGGCCTCCGGGTCCTCCTCGAAGATGTCCACGGAGAGCCGCACGAGCTCGGTGATCGCGTCCGCGCGGTAGTAGTTGCGCACGATCCCGCCCGCGATCCCGGAAGCGCCGCCGCCCAGCCGTCCCTTGTCCACGAGCAGGACGTCAGCGCCCTGCTCGGCAAGCCCGCGGGCGACGGAGAGGCCGTTCACCCCGCCGCCGACCACGAGGTGCGAGGCCACGCCTAGGACCAGGGATAGGGGCTGTTCGAGACCGGGTGGAGGTCCCCGATGGCGAACCGCTCGTACCTGAAGGGGTGCAGCAGGGCCGAGTGCTCGCCGCCCAGCACGCGGGCGATCTCGCGCCCGACGGCGATCATCTTGTAGCCGTGGTTTGAGTCCGCGGCCACGAACACGTTCGGGCTCATGTAGTCGAACACGGGGAAGTTGTCCGCAGTGAAGGCGCCCACGCCGCCCGAGCGCACCTGCCGGTAGCGCGGCCGAGATCCCTCGAAGCGCTCCATGCAGTGCGAGAGCGCGGCGCACCAGAGATCCGGGAAGCCGGGCTCGACGCTGCCGGTGGGGTAGGGGTCGACCTGGAAGTCGTGGCCCTGCGGGAGCGGCGCGGCGCCGCCCTGCACGCTGCGCTTGTCCTGCTTGAAGTAGACGCCCCATTGCTCGTCGGTGATCAGCGTCCCGTCGTCCGCGTGCAGCGCCGCGTGGCTGTCGACGTGCAGGACGGGCGGCACGCTGCCGTTCGAGGTCACGAAAACGCGCGGGTCGACGTCGATCTCGCCCTCCTGCAGATACCAGTAGGTCCACATCTCCTGCTCGACGCCGGCCACCTCGAGCCGGCGCGGCAGCCCGAGCAGCTCCCACAGCGTCGCGACCCACGGGCCGGCGGCGACCACCACCTGCTCGACCGCGATCGGGCCGTCGGAGGTCTCGACCACGGTGACCGCGCCCGAGTCGTCGTAGGCGAAGCCGGTGACCTCCACGCCCTCGGCGATCTCCGCGCCCGCCGCGCGCGCCTTCGAGGCGAGGCCCAGCATCGAGTCGCGGTTGAACGCGAAGCCGCCCTGTGCTTCGTGCAGGCATACGCTCAGGCCGGGCGCGCGCCAGTCACCGAACAAGGTGCGCATGTGTTCAGCGACCTCGGCCTCGCCGAGGATCAGCTCGGACGCGTAGCCGATGCGCTGCTGGCGCTGGTAGACGGAGGTCAGGTCGGCCTCCTGCGGGCCGTCCCCGAGCGCGATGTAGCCCGACCCGTAATAGTGGAAGGTCTCCGGGTCCGACTCCCAGATCTCGACGCAGGCTGCCATCAGCTCGGACATGGCCGGCTGGAAGTAGTTGTTGCGCACCACGCCGCAGGCGATCCCGGACGCCCCGGCGGCCACTGCGGTCTTGTCGACCACGAGCACCGGCTCGCCCTGCTCGGCGAGGTGCCAGGCCGTGGACAGCCCGTGCACGCCCGCCCCGATCACGAGGTGCTTGGCCGAGCGCATCAGTGCGGCGGGGCTTCCCAGCCTTCGAGCACGGGCGCCCGCCAGTCATCGCCCACGGTGCGCGAGCCCTCCACCCAGGGACCGAGCTCGGGCTGGGGGAACTTGCAGTGCTTCTCCTTGAGCCGGATCCCGTAAGAGTTGCCCGACTGCAGGTGGGCGATCAGGACCTTGCGGGCGATCTCGTTCTCGCGCCCGTCGGGGATCGGGAAGTAGATCTTGAGGAAGGAGTTGGAGTAGCGGTCGAACACGGCCGGCGTGCCCTCCTCGATCAGCAGCTCCACGTCCTCGAGCCAGTTGATGTCCTCGCCGGGCGTGGCGGCGTCCAGGTCGATCTCCTCAACCAGCCCGATGTTCTCCTGGTAGGCGAACCGCTCGCCGGACAGGAACTCTGCGTCGATCGACTGGATCTTCTGCGGCTCGTCCGTCAACGCTCCACCGCCTCGGTCGCTGGCAGCTGGTCGATCGGGTTCTCGAGGTAGCGGTCGAGCATCGTCTTGATCTCGTCCAGCGCCCGCGCCTCGCTCACGCCCGGGATGTAGTCGGTGCCGGCCAGCGGCACGCGCGCCATCGTGGCGGCCTCGGTGGTGAGGGCCGCGAGGTCCTCCGGCTCGAGCGAGTGGACGTTGGTCTTCCCGCACGCGCGCGCGAGCATCTGGACCTCGAGCGTGAGCGTGTGCAGGAAGTTGTAGACACGGCCGGCGGCCTCGTCGACGTGCAGGCGCTTGCGCAGCTCCGGGTCCTGGGTCGTGATGCCGACAGGGCAGCGGCCCGTGTGGCAGTGGTAGCACTGGCCGGCTGGGACGCCGATGGTGCCCTCGTAGTCGGTTACGCCCGGGATCTCCTTGTTGCAGTTGAGCGCCATCAGCGCCGAGTGGCCGATCGCGATCGCGTCCGCCCCGAGCGCGATGCACTTGGCCACGTCGCCGCCGTTGCGGATGCCGCCGGCCACCACCAGGTCGATCTCGTCCGCGAGGCCGACGTCCTCGAGCGCGCGTCGCGCCTCCGGGATCGCCGCCATCAGCGGGATGCCGGTCTCCTCGGCGGCGGTGTGCGGGCCGGCGCCCGTGCCCCCCTCGGCACCGTCGAGGTAGATGATGTCCGGCCCGCACTTGGCGGCCATGCGCACGTCGTCGTACACGCGCGCCGCCCCCAGCTTGAGCTGGATCGGGATCTCGTAGTTGGTCGCCTCGCGTGTCTCCTGCACCTTCAGCGAGAGGTCGTCAGGACCGAGCCAGTCCGGGTGGCGGGCCGGCGAGCGCTGGTCGATGCCGGCGGGCAGAGAGCGCATCTCCGCCACCTGCTCGGTCACCTTCTGGCCCATCAGGTGGCCGCCGAGGCCGACCTTACAGCCCTGGCCGATGAAGAACTCGACCGCGTCCGCCAGCATCAGGTGGTGCGGGTTGAACCCGTACCGGCTCTGGATGATCTGGTAGTACCACTTGGTCGAGAGGTCGCGCTCGGGCGGGATCATCCCGCCCTCTCCCGAGCAGGTCGCGGTACCGGCCATCGTGGCGCCCTTGGCGAGCGCCATCTTGGCCTCGATCGACAGCGCACCGAAGCTCATCCCGGTGATGTAGATCGGGATGTCGAGCTCGATCGGCTTCTTGGCGAAACGCGCGCCCAGCACGGTCTTCGTCACGCACTTCTCGCGATAGCCCTCGATCACGAAGCGGGTGAGCGTGCCCGGCAGGAAGATCAGCTCGTCCCAGTGCGGGATCTTCTTGAACATCGAGAAGCCGCGCATGCGGTAGCGCCCGAGCTCCGCCTTCATGTGGATGTCGTCGATGACCTCCGGCGTGAAGATCTTGCTGCGGCCGAGAACCGTCCGCTGCGAGGGTGCGTTCTCGTCGGGCATCACAGCACCAGCTTTCTCTCGCTCGGCTCCAGGCTGTCGTAGTTGTAGAGCTTCTTGCCGCACACGAACTTTGTGAACTCGGGCGGCGCGCCGAGCCCGTAGATGCGGAACTTGCGCTCGATCAGCTCGGTGTCGGCGTCGGTCCACTCGCCCTCGACGCAGTCGATCCCGAGCGCGGCGACCTTGCCGCCCACGTAGATCGTGCCGTCGTACATGGAGTCCCCGAGGCCGGGGCCCACGTCGCCGCAGATGATCTGGCGCCCGCGCTGCATCATGAAGCCGGTCATCGACCCGGCGCTGCCGAGCACGAGGATCGTGCCGCCTTTCTGGTCGATGCCTGTGCGCGCGCCCACCTGGCCCTTCACGACCAGGTCACCGCCGCGCAGCGCGGCGCCGGCGAGCGAGCCGGCGTTCGACTCGATCACGACCGCACCGGACATCATGTTCTCGGCCACCGACCAGCCCACCCGCCCGTTGATCTGAAATTCGGCGCCGTCGCCCAGGCCGCAGCCGAAGTAGCCAAGGCTGCCCTCGAACGTGATGCGGCAGCGCGTCAGGATGCCGACGCCGAGCGAGTGGCGGGCGCTCGGGTTGAGGATCGTCACTTCCTTGACGCCCTGCTCGTAGAGCAGCCAGCGCAGCTCGGCGTTGATCTTGCGGGTCGACAGCTCGCGCGCATCCAGCACGGCGCGCTCCCCGTCGGTCTCCGCGACCTTCGGGATCGTCCCGTCGAGCTCGACGAGCCCGCGCGGGTCGTAGGTGATCGTTACGTCGTCCATACCATCACCGCGCCCTCGTACGGGTCGTAGGTCTCGATCTCGTGATCAACCACCTTGCGAATCGCGATCTCCTCCGAGGCGAGCGCGACGATGTCGTCGGACTCGTAGAGCACGAGCGGCTTGGCGCCCAGCTCGTCCTTGGCCACGCCGAGCGCGTCCTCGGTAACGCAGATGTAGGTGAACACGCCGTCCAGCTCGCTGAGGCTGCGCCGCATCGAGTCCTCGAGCGAGTCGCCCTGCGCCATCCGCTCGGCGAGGTAGACGGCGATGATCTCGGAGTCGCACTCGCTCTGAAAGCGGTGCCCGGCGCGCTCGAGGCGGCGCCGCCACTGGTGGTAGTTGGTCAGCTGGCCGTTGTGGACCACCGCGACGTCCGGGAACGGGTAGGCCCAGTAGGGGTGGGCGTTGGCGATGTCCACGTCGGACTCGGTCGCCATGCGCGCGTGGCCGATCGCGTGCGTGCCGATGAACTCGTCGAGGTTGTAGTCGGCCGCAACCGTGGCGGCGTCGCCGAGGTCCTTGATGATCTCGAGCGAGCGTCCGAGCGACAGCACCTCGGCGTCACGCACGTCCTCGACGTAGTCGGCGAGCCGCTTGAGGTCGCCCTCGAAGCCGAAAGAGACCGTCATCGCGTGATCCGTGGTGGTCGAGTCGATCGTGTTGATCGTGGCTCCCGAGGCCTTCATGCGCGCCTCGATGTCGGCGCGCTGGCGGCCCAGGCGCTCCCCGAGGTCGAAGTCCTGGTGGCCGTTCGCCTCGGCCAGCTTCACGTGCATCACGTAGCCCTCGGCTTCGGGGCGGTAGAGCGCGTAGCCCGTGGAGTCGGGCCCGCGGTGCTTCATGGCCTGCAGCATGGCCGTCATGTCGCGGCCGACCTGATGCTCCACGCCCTCGTCGCGGTAGATGATCCCGGCGATGCCGCACATGATTAGGGGAGTACCTCCAGGTACTGATCGCGCTCCCAGTCGGTGACGGCCGCCAGGTAGCTCTCCCACTCGTCGCGCTTGTAGTGCTGGAAGACCTTCCAGAGCCGGCCGGGCATGGTGCCGTCGCGCAGCACCTCGTCCTTCTCGAGCTCGATCAAGGCGTCACCGAGGCTGTCCGGCACGCGCTCCAGCGAGGCGGCGCCGTTGCTCTGCAGCAGGTCGTAGGTGTTGGCGTCCTGGGGCGGCCCCGGGTCGCTCTTCTTGCGGATCCCGTCGAGACCGGCCACGAGCAGCGCGGCCACGCTCAGGTAGGGGTTGCAGGACGAGTCGACGCCGCGGTATTCGAAGCGCCCGCCCGAGGCCACGCGCACCGTGCAGGTGCGGTTCTGCCAGCCCCAGTTCTTGTACACGGGCGCCCAGAAGCCGAAGTCCCACATGCGGCAGTAGGAGTTGACCGTCGGGTTGCCCACGCACATCAGAGCGCCGAAGTGGTCGAGCATGCCGCCCAGGAAGTGGCGGGCGATCTCGGACAGCTCGGCCGGGCCGTCGGGGTCGTGGAAGACGTTGTTGCCCTCGTCGTCGATCAGCGTGAAGTGGTGGTGGTGCCCGTTGGCCGACACGCCCGTGAACGGCTTCGGCATGAACGTCGGCAGCAGGCCGTGCTTGCGCCCCACCGCGGCGCAGATCTGCCGGTAGGTCGTGATGTTGTCCGCCGTCTTGACCGGGCGGTCGAAGCGGAAGTTCAGCTCGAGCTGGCCGGGCGCGTCCTCGTGGTCGCCGTAGCTCATGTCGAGCCCGAGCGCCTGCCCGTACTCGACCACGTCGAGCAGCACCGGACGCAGTTCCTCGAACTGGTGGATGTGGTAGCAGTACGGCTTGGTGGCGCCCACGGGGTCGGCGCCGTCCTCGCCGCGCTTGAGCCACATCATCTCGGGCTCGATGCCGAGCAGGAAGCTGTAGCCCAGCTCCGCCTCGAACTCGGCCACCACGCGCTTGAGGTTCTGGCGCGGGTCGGCGTCCAGCAGCTCGCCGGTCTCGGTGTCGTAGCAGTCGCAGTACACGCGCGCGACGCGCGGATCCCACGGCAGCGTGGCGAACGTGCTGAGGTCCGCCATCGCCGCCAGCTCTGACTCCTCGGGCCCGAAGCCGATGTAGTTGCCGGCGCGGTCGGTGAACAGGTTGGCGGTCGCGCCGTAGACGAGCTGATAGCCCTTCTGGGCGACCTGCGGGAAGAAGTCGGCGACCACTCCCTTGCCCATCACGCGGCCCGTGATCGACACCTGCTGGAAGAAGACGTACTTGATGCCCTCCGTCTCGATGCGGCGGGTGATCGCCTCGATCTGCTCGCGTCTACCGGGCGCTTTGCGGGCCTCTTCGAGGGAGGGGGGCGGCGCTTGGGACCTGGGCGTGTCCATCACCGTCCGGACATCGCCGCCGAAGCTCATCGCAGCCTGCGCGTCGATGGACACGCCTCCCTCGTGGGGGTTCGTCATACCCTCTCCTCCGGGTCTCTGTTGAGGTGCGAATCCACGCCTCGCAACGCGATCCGACTATACCGTCTTTGGTCAAATTGGTTCAAGGGCGTGCGGCGCGCCCGATCGCGGGCACCGGCGGCACGTCCTCGAGCCAGCGCACCACGTGGAGATCGAGGCTGCGCGGCAGGAAGATGTCGGTCGAGTGCTCGACCGGGGCGCCCTCCGCCGTGCAGGTCACGTGCTCGATCTGCAGCGCGCCCATGGTGTCCGTGACCCCGAGCGCGATTCCGACCGGGTCCTCGCGCGTGAGCACGCACGCCTCGATGCGGGAGCGGTTGTACGCCACGGGCACGCCCTGCTTGAGCAACACGTCCAGCACCATCTGTCCCCGCTCCAGCGCCTGGCGCAGCTTGCCCGGCGCGGGCAGCGGGATGTCGGGGCGGACCACGTCGGCCATGCGCGCCCCGGGCTGGCCGTCCATCAGCAGCACGCGGGTGATCGTGGTGGCGGACGTCTGGGGGTCAAGCTCGTAGAGCCGGCCGAGCTCGGGCCCAAGCGGCCGCTGCGCGATCTCGAGCTCGCTGACCTCGAGACGCACGCCGCGGCGCCGCGCGAGCTCGCTGTAGGACACGAGCTTCTCGAGACCCTCGTCGAGCGCCCAGGAGGCCGCCTGGCCGACGTAGGTGCCGCTGCCCTGGCGGCGGACGATCTCACCACTGCGCTCGAGCCGGCCCAGTGCCGTGCGCAGCGTCCCGCGCGAGATGCCAAGTCGCGCCGACAGCTCCTGCTCGGGCGGCAGCCGCTCCCCGACGCGGTGCCGGCCGGTGGCGAGCCAGCGTCGCAGCGCCTCCTCGGCGACATCCACGAGCGAGGCTCTGGCCTCGCGATCACCTGATGACTGCCCTCTATGGGAGGTTGGCATCAGCGCTGCACCTTGAGGTCGACGACCTTGCCGGTGTTGGCGTCGACGCTCACCAAAGCCAGTTCACGGAATCGCTGCGAGTCCGGGCCCGCGCCGGGGAACGGGATCGAGAGCGACACGATCCAAGTCGGCCTGGAGTTGATGCCCTGGCGCAGCATTCGCACCTGCACGCGGGTCGGATCGAAGTCGATCCGCCGTTCCGCGGTCACGATTGCCTGCTCCTTCGTGATGCGGACCTGATCCTGCTGGCAGCTACGCGAGGCGACAAACGTCAGGGCCGCGAGGCCGACGACGACGCCGAGACGCGCCCAGCGGCTGGAGAACGGCCCGCCGCGGGTCGCGCGTGGGGGTGGGAAGGCCTCAGGCGGTGGGACGGAACTCGTTCCCGATGTTCGTGAACAGGACGATCACGAGCACCAGGATCGCAAGCAGGATCGAGACCGCAAGCACGGCGTTCTCGAATGCCTTGGAATGCGTTTGCAGGGGCGGGAACTCGATCTGGCGTCTGTTGCGTCCGTTGCCGTTCATAGCTCGCTCCTGGTAGTCGCACCGGGCTGGGGTGGTGGTGGGC
>JACCSF010000283.1 GCA_013813135.1 Thermoleophilaceae bacterium
CCGCAAACAGCGCCCACGCGCGAAGTGCGATCCCCCGTGACGCCCGGCTCGCCGCCGAGCCGCGGCCCCGACGCCGGCTGGGTGCTCGCCTGCCTGGGGCTGCTCGCGGCCTCGGCTCTGCTCGGGCTTTCGGAGGATGGCCGCAGGGCGACGCGCAGAGGCCGTCAGCGGATCACGACGCTCGTCAGTCCCCGGCTCGGAGGGCGGTGAGGTGCTTGCGAAGGAAGACCCGTGCGAAGCCCTCGCTTGCCACGCGGTCGTACTCCGTCCATCCCAGGCGCTCGTACAGCTCGATGTTCTCGGTCATGTCCCTGTGCGTGTAGAGGCGCAGCTCGCACACGCCACGTCCCCGTGCTTGCGCTTCGGCGAACTCGAGCAGGGTCGGGCCAAGCCCGCGGCCCTGGCGGTCCGGGTCGACCGCGATGTTCTCGACCATCAGGGCCTCGCCCTCCGCCGGGCGCAGGACGATGACCCCCACCACCCCTGGATCGGCGAGCACGAAGACGTCGCCCTCCTCGACCAGGGCGGCGTAGTCCGCATCCATCGGAGCGGGGCGCAGGCCGATCCGCGGCACCCAGCGGCTATAGGCGCGCTCGACGAGCAGGCGAATGCTCTCGACGTCGTCACCGGTGGCTGGCCTGATGGCCACGCCCGCAGGTCCCACACGCGCCGGGGCGCCTTCGGCGGGCGCGGGCCGAGCCGGTGCGCCTGAGTAGCATCGCTATCGATGTCGTACTACGTCACGACGCCCATCTACTACGTCAACGGCGAGCCGCACCTCGGACACGCCTACACGACGATTGCCGCCGACGTCCTGGCGCGGCACATGCGCCAGCGCGGCGAGGACGTCTTCTTCCTTACTGGCACGGACGAGCACGGCGAGCCGGTCACGCAGGCCGCCGAGAAGCTCGGCATCACGCCGCGGGAGCTGGGCGACCGCCACGCGGTGCGTTTCAAGCAGCTCGCCGCCACGCTCAACGCCACCAACGACTTCTTCATCCGCACCACCGACCCGGAGCACATGGAGAAGGTCGCCCAGGTCGTCCGGCGGATCCATGACAACGGGCACGTCTATGCCGGCACCTACGAGGGCTGGTACTGCCCGCGCTGCGCCGACTTCAAGACCGAGTCCGAGCTCGAGGACGGCAACCGCTGCCCGATCCACAAGATCGAGCTCGAGATCGAGAAGGAGGACAACTGGTTCTTCCGGCTGTCCACCTTCCAGGAGCCGCTCGAGCGCCTCTACGCCGAGCGCACGGACTTCGTCATCCCCCGTAACCGCTACAACGAGGCGCTCGCCTTCATCAAGAGCGGCCTGCGCGATCTGTCGCTCAGCCGCGCCCGCCTCAAGTGGGGTGTCCCCGTGCCGTGGGACCACTCGCAGGTGATCTATGTCTGGATCGACGCCCTGCTCAACTACTACACGGCCCTCTCGTACGCGCGGGAGGACGAGGACCTGACCGAGCGGTACTGGCCCGCCCACGTCCACCTGATCGGCAAGGACATCCTGAAGTTCCACGCGGTGATCTGGCCCGCGATGCTGATGGCGGCCGACATCGAGGTGCCCCGCCGGGTGGGCATCCACGGGTACCTGCTGCTGGGCGAGCACAAGATGTCGAAGTCGCTCGGCAACGTGATCGAGCCCTTCCACGTGGCCGAGGTCTACGGCGCCGACGCCTTGCGCTTCTACGTCCTGCGCGAGGTCAGCTTCGGCGCGGACGGCGAGGTCTCGCCAGAGGGCTTCGAGACGCGCTATACGACCGAGCTCGCCAACGAGTACGGCAACCTCGCCAGCCGTACGCTGGCGATGCTCTCCCGCTATCGCGACGGTGTGGTGCCGGATGCGGCCCCGGCCCCCCGGCTGCAAGGCGAGTTCGAGGACCTCGCCGACACGGTGTGCCGGCGTCTCGACGCGATCGAGCTCACCGCCGCCCTCGACGAGATCTGGCAGCGCGTCAAGCTGCTCAACCGCTACGTGCAGGATGAGGAGCCTTGGCAGCTGTCGAAGGATGAGGGGGCCGCCGAGCAGCTCGACCAGGTGCTGTACTCGCTGGCCGAGGGCCTGCGGGTGGTTTCCGTGTTGCTGCACCCGTTCATGCCGGGCTCGGCCGAGCGGCTGCTGGCCGCGCTGGGCCAGGAGGACCTATCGCTCGATGGCGCTCGTTTGGGCGCCGTCGGCGGCGGCGCATCGATCGCCGAGCTCGGACAGCTCTTCCCCCGCGTGGAGCCACCGGAGCGCTCGGCGGCCTGATGGGCCGCGCAGCTGCGCCGCGGCCAGGGCCGTGATCGACACGCACTGCCATCTGGACCACTGCGAACCCGCGACCGGCGAGCTCGTGGAGAGGGCGCGCGCCGCGGGCCTGACCCGGATCGCGACCGTGGGCATGGACGGTGCCTCGATCGAGCGCGCCCTGGAGGCCGCGGCCCGGCACGAGGAGGTGTTCGCGATCATCGGTCGCCACCCGCACGAGACGGCGAGCTTCGGTACCGCCGACCTCGAGGAGATCGAGCGCGCCGCCGCCGAACCGGACGCCCGCGCGATCGGCGAGACCGGCCTCGACTACTACCGCGACCACGCGCCGCGAGACGACCAGCGGCGCGCCTTCGAAGCGCAGCTCGACCTGGCCGCTCGGGTGGGGCTGCCGGTCGCCATTCACACCCGGGCCGCGGAGGACGACACCTTCGCGATCCTGCGAGAGCACGCCGACCGGCTCCCGGCCGTGATCCTGCACTGCTTCTCCGCGCCCGACCGCCTCGACGAATGTGTCGAGCGTGGCTACCTCTGCTCGTTCGCCGGGAACGTCACCTACCCCAAGGCCACCGACCTCCAGCAGGTCGCGCGCGACCTGCCCGCCGAGCTGCTGCTCGTCGAGACCGACGCGCCGTGGCTGTCGCCCCAGCCCGAGCGCGGAAGGCCCAACGAGCCCGCGAACGTCGTACACACGGCCGAGCGCCTGGCGGCGCTGCGCAGCGTCTCCTACGAGGAGCTCGAGCGCACGGTCGAGGAGAACGCGGTTCGCGTGTTCGGATGGTGACCGGCGAGCCCCGCGCGACCGGCGAGCCCCGCGAGCCGCGTCAGGCCAGCCTGCGTCGCCTGCGGCGCTACGGCATCCGGCCCAATCGGGAGCTCGGCCAGAACTTCCTGATCGACGACAACATCCTTGGCGTAGTCGGCCGCGCCGCGGCGCTCGAGCAGGACGATGTCGTGCTCGAGGTCGGGGGCGGCCTCGGGGTGCTGAGCGAATACGTCGCGGCGCGGGTCGGGTACCTGCATGTCGTGGAGGTGGATCGCACGCTCGAGGCGCCGCTGGCGGAGGCGCTCGCGCCGTTTCCGAACACGACGCTTCACCTCGCGGACGCCGTCGAGCTGGATCTGGCAAGCCTCGATCCGGCGCCCGGCAAGGTCGTCGCCAACCTGCCCTACGGGGTGGCCGCCACCGTGCTGCTCAAGTCGATCGCCGAGCTGCCGGAGGCCCAGCTCTGGGTGGCCGTGGTGCAGCGCGAGGTGGGTGAGCGTCTTGCCGCCGGACCGGGCTCCAAGGCGTACGGGGCAACCTCGGTGCTGGCGCAGCTCGCCTGCGAGGTGCGCGTGCTGCGCCGCGTCCCCCGCACGGTCTTCCATCCCGAGCCGAACGTCGAATCGGCGCTTGTCCTGATGCGCCGCCGAGCGCCCGCTCCGCCGCCCGAGCTCACGGCGCTCGTACACGGCGGCTTCGCCCACCGCCGCAAGGCGCTCGCGGGCTCGCTTGCCCTCGTCCCCGGCGCGCCGGACGAACTGCGCGACGCCACCCGCGCGGCGCTCCCCGCGATCGGCCACCCTGCCGACGCCAGGGCGGAGCGCATCCCGCCCGAGGACTGGGCGCCCCTCGCCGACGCGATCGGCCGCGAGCGACTGGAGGGCCTGCGACCTCGATGAGCGCAGCCGCCGTCCACGAGCGCGCCTACGCGAAGCTCAACCTCATGCTCCACGTCGGGCGACCGGGCGCCGACGGGCTGCACCCGCTCTGCTCGATCTTCGCCTCGATCGACCTCCACGACGACGTCCACGTCGAGCCGGCCGACTCGGAGGTCGACAGCGTCGAGTGCTCCGGCCTCGACGGTCCGAACCTTGCGGAGGTGGCACTTGCGGGCTACCGCCGCCGCGTGTCCGGGCTGCCGCCGCTTGCCGTGCGCATCGAGAAGCGCATCCCCGTGGCCGCCGGGCTCGGAGGCGGGAGCGCCGACGCCGCGGCCGTGCTGCGCGCGGCAAACCGGATCGCCGGGGACCCACTGGACGACGAGGCCCTGCGCGAGCTCGGCGCCGGACTCGGCTCGGACGTCCCCAGCCAGATCGACCCCCGCCATGCGCTGGTCAGCGGAGTCGGGGAGGTCGTCGAGCCGATTGATCTGCCGCCGTTTGCCGTTGTGCTGGTGCCGCAGCGCGAGGGCCTCTCGACCGCCGCCGTGTACGCGCAGTTCGATCTCCTGGGCGGCGGCCGCGAGCAGCTCGATCTCGACAGGCTGCGCGAGCTGGCTTACGAGATGGTCATGGCGCCTGTCCTCAACAACGACCTTCAGCCCGCCGCGCTCGCGCTTCGCCCCGAGCTCGACGGCGTGCTCGCCTCGCTGCGCGCCTCCGGCGCCCTCGGCGCGATCGTCAGCGGCTCCGGACCCACCTGCTTCGGGCTCTTCGGCGCCCGCGCCTCCGCGCAGACCGCCGCGGTGACGATCGACGGCGCGCTCGTGACCGGCCTGCGCCTGCGCTGATCGCCGCGGCGGCCTGCCCTACAGTCGTCGCGTGTCCGCGGGCCAGATCGTCGCCGCCGTTCTAACCGTGCTGATCGCCGCAGGCGCGAGCTGGAAGCGCCGCACGCTGGCCGGCGAGCGCAAGCTGCTGGCTGTCGCTGCCGTGCTCGCCCTGGCGGTCTACGCCAGCGGCCTGCTCAGCGAGCTGCCCGATCCCAAGAAGCTGATCGGGGATATCGCGGGGGCGCTGGGCCCCTGGACGTACGCGCTCGTGGGCGTGATGGCCTATCTCGAGACCGCCGCGTTCGTGGGCCTCGTGGCTCCCGGCGAGACCGTCGTGATCGCCGGCGGCGTGATCGCCGGCCAGGGCGAGATCGACCTGATCCCGCTGGTCGGCCTGGTCTGGGTCTGCGCCACCCTCGGCGACACCACGAGCTTCTACATCGGCCGCCGTCTGGGCCGGAATTTCCTTGAGCGCCACGGGCCGAAGGTCAAGATCACCCACGAGCGGCTCGATCAGGTGGAGGGGTACTTCGAGCGCCACGGAGGCAAGACCATCCTGGTCGGGCGCTTCATCGGCCTGGTGCGCGCGCTCGCGCCGTTCATCGCGGGCGCATCGGGTCTGGCGTACCGGCGCTTCCTTCCCTACAGCGTGGTCGGCACCGGCCTGTGGTCGACCGTCTTCTGCGTCCTGGGCTACATCTTCTGGCGCTCTTTCGACCAGGTGGCCCACATCGCGGGTCAGGCGATCTTCGGCTTCGGCCTGACGGTCGCGGTGGTCGTCGGGATCGTTGTCGCCTACCGGCGGCGGCGCGACATTCGCGCCTGGTTTTTCGCCCACGAGCGCCACTCGCTGATCCGCCCGCTGTTCGCGATCGGCCGGCCCATCCACAGGCGCGTCGTGCGCCCGCTGGTGAGCGTGGTCGCTCCGGAGGCGCGCTTCATCTGGAACCGGATCACGCCTGGAGGGCTCGGCCTCGAGCTGACCACCACGCTCGCCATCGGCGGGGTCGGGCTCTACGTCTTTGTTCTCTACGTGGTGATCCTCGCGGGCGACCCGGGGTCGACTCCGCTCGACAAGGAGCTGCTCGACCTGAGCGCAGACCTGCGCTCGGCGCTGCTGACCGACATCGCGAAGGTGGTGACCAACCTGGGCGCCCTGCCGACGTGCGCGGCGGTGGTCGTGGTGACCAGCGTGGTGCTGGCCGCCCGCGGGCGCATGGCTGAGGTGGTTGTGCTGATCGGTGGCTTCGCGCTGACCTACGCGATCGTCCTGGTGACCAAGGGGGCCATCGAGCGACCGCGACCCGAAGGTGCCCTGATCGACACGTCCGGCTCCTCGTTCCCGAGCGGGCACGCCGCCTACTCCACCGCCTGGGTGGCTGCGGCGCTCATGTTCACGCGCCGGCTGCGGGTGGTGGGCGCGGCGCTGGTCACCGGGGCGGTGATGCTGGCCGCGGCGGTCGGCCTGTCCCGTATCTACCTCCACGCGCACCTGTGGTCGGACGTGGCGGCCGGCTGGGGACTGGGGGTGGGGATCTACGGGCTGCTGGCTGTGACCACCATGATCGTCGAGCACATGCGCCACAATGGTCAGGGACGCGCGCAGGAAACGGCCGCGCGCACGGAGCGATGAACCTCGACCTTTCCTCGACCGAGATCGCCATCGCGCTGGCTGCCGGCGTAGTGGTGTCGTGCTGGCTCGCGCTGATCGCCGCCCCGGCGTGGCGTTGCTACGGGCGGATATGGGAGAAGTTCGCCGCGGCCTTCCTGACCCTGTTCGTGCTGGGCACCCTGCTGGGCATCGGCGCCGGGATCGGGCTGGCCGTAGTGTGGTCCTACGATCAGTACGCGTAGTGGTCGCCTGATGGCCACGCCCGCGCGTCAGACCGGCTCGGCGCCGGCCGAGTCCCGCTCCTTTCTGGAGTCGCTCGACGAGGTCTCCGAGGCCGTCGAGTCCGGCGCCGGCCTGCCCGAGGTCGCCCGCGCGGCCGGTCGCGCGCTCGACGCCAGCGTGATCGTGGTCGACGCCGCGAGCAGCGTGCTGGCGGTGGCGTGCGCGTCGACCGAGGACGAGCGCGCCGTCATGGCCGGGGAGGGCGGGGCCGAGAGCGTGGAACTCCGCGTAGCCGAGCTGCCGGTGGGCCAGCTGCGCTACCGGCCGCGCGGCGAGCCGTCGCCGCCCGCGCTGCTGCGCCTGGTGGCCAACCTGATCGGCCTCGAGGTGGACCGCGCGAAAGCGCCCGAGCGGGCCACCGAGGCCGCCGTCGGCGACTTCCTGCAGGACCTGCTTGCCCGCCGCATCACCGATCGCGAGAACATCGTGGCCCGGGCCGGCGAGCTGGGCAGCGACGTGGCCGCCGGCGCGAGCCTGATCGTGGTTCGGGCGCGACCCCAGCACCCCGAGGAGGGCGATTGGCGAGCGCGCGCGCTGACGGTGGCCGAGCGCGGCGCCCGCGGCGTCGAGCGAGCATCGCTGGCCGCGCTCGCCAAGGCCGGCTGGACGCGCCACCGCCAG
>JACCSF010000299.1 GCA_013813135.1 Thermoleophilaceae bacterium
TGGAGGGGGAGGCGAGCGCCCCGGCCCGCTACGCGGTCTCCACGGTTGCGGGCGACGCCGGCGAGGAGGCGCGCGACGAGGCCGCCGCGGCCGGTCCTGCCGTCGGCGCCGCCGCCACGGTCGGCACGCTGCGCATCCAGTACCTCGAGCTGTCCGCCGCTGAGGTGGCCGCGCTGGCGCGCGATCCCGGGGTGGTGGCGATCGAGCGGGACGCGCCGCCGGCGCCGAGCGACGAGCGCGCCGCTCAGATAGTGGCCGGCAACCTGGCCGCCCCCGCCTTCACGCAGCCGAGCGATCCGGGCTACCTGGCATGGCACAACGGACGCATCCCCGGCCCGTTCAACGTCACGATCGACGTGACCGACACGGGACTCGACAACGGCACGGACCCATCCGACCACGCCGACTTCCACGAGCTCGGCTCTGGGGTGAGTCCCGACCGCGTGGCCTACGGACTGGACTACACGCCAGACCCCGACGCTCGCGACTGCACCGGCCACGGCACCAACGTGGCGTCGATCGCCGCCGGCTACAACTCCGCCACCGGCACCCAGAACGAGGACGGCGGGGGCTTCAACTACGGGCTCGGTATCGCCCCGCTGGCGCAGGTCGGCGCCTCGAAGATCTTCCAGTGCGACGGCAGCGCGCCAATTCTGGCGCTGGCGACTTTCGCCAACCTCGCAAGCACCGCGTACGCGAACGGCGCTCGCATCTCCAACAACTCCTGGGGGACCGGCACCGGGCTCGGATGGGGCTCCTACACGAGCCGCGCGGCGCTGTACGACCAGCTCGTCCGCGACGCGCAGTCGGGCACCGCCGGCAACCAGCAGATGGTCGAGGTGTTCGCCGCCGGCAACGACGGCGATGGGGCCGGCGGCGACGCCAACGAGGGCTACGGGTCGATCCATGCGGAGGCCACGGCGAAGAACGTGATCACGGTCGGCGCCTCGGAGGGCGTCCGGGCCAGCGGGGTCGATGGCTGCGCCACGCCGGATGCGTCCGCCGACAGCGCCCGCGACATCGCCAACTTCTCGAGCCGCGGTCCGACCGACGACGGGCGCCTCAAGCCGGACCTGGTGGCGCCGGGCACCCATGTGACCGGCGCCCGCCCGCTGCACGGCTCCTACAACGGCCTCGGCACCTGCAACCCGTTCTTCGCGGGGACCTACTCGCTCGTGTCCGGCACCTCGCAGGCGGCGCCGCAGGTCTCGGGCGCCGCGGCGCTCCTGCGTGACTGGTACGAGCGCACGGTGCCGGGCGGCACCGTGCCCTCGCCCGCGATGACCAAGGCCCTGCTGATCAACAGCGCCAGCGATCTCGCCGGCGGTCAGAACGGCAAGGGGGACGCGATCGCCGGCGGCCCCAACGCCGATCAGGGCTGGGGGAGGGTGAACCTCGGGGCGACCTTCGACTTCACGCCGCGCGAGTTCTACGACCAGCAGCCGGCCGACGTGCTGACCAATCCGGGTCAGACGGTGGTGCGCGCCTACGCTGTCCAGGACGCGAGCAAGCCGGTGAAGGTCACCCTCGTCTGGACCGATCCGCCGGGGCCGACGAGCGGCAACGCGTTTGTCAACAACCTCGACCTGCAGGTCGCCGCCGGTGGCGAGGCCTACCGCGGCAACGTGTTCGGCGGGACCTACTCGCGCACCGGGGGCGCTTCGGACCCGCGCAACAACGTGGAGAGCGTGTACCTGCCGCCCGGCACCTCGGGGCGTCTCTCCGTGACCGTGCGGGCCACCGCCCTCGGCGGCGACGGCCTGCCCGGCAGCGGTGACGCCTCCGACCAGGACTTCGCGCTGGTGGTGTCCAACGCCGGCGAGCAGGCGGCGCCGGTGCTCGTGCACCAGTCGACGACGATCCTCGATTCCGGGTCCGGCGGCGACGGCGACGGCGTGCTCGAGTCCGACGAGCAGGTGGAGCTGACCGAGCAGGTGCGCAACGCGGGCAACGCGGATGCGACAGGGCTCTCCGCCATTCTCAACGGCGGCCCGGGACTGGCGGTGACTCAGGGCAGCTCGACCTACCCGACCATCGTGGAGGACGACGGGGTCGGGGCCAACAGCACGCGCTTCGCGGCGCACCTGGCCAACTCGGCCACCTGCGGCGCGGACGTGCCCGCCACGCTGGCGATCGCGTCGGGGGCGGAGACCCAGACGGTCCCGCTCGTCCTGCCGACGGGCGAGCCGGGCGCGCTGCAGACCAACTCCGCCGTCGGCCCACAGGTGCCGCTGGCGATCCCCGACGACGACGCCGCGGGCGTCAGCTCGTCGGTGTTCGTGCCGGATCGCGGCCGCATCAAGGACCTCAACGTGACGATCCCCGGTACCGGCGGCGATCCCGGCATCGACCACGGCTGGGTGGGCGACCTCATCATCGACATCACCGGCCCCGATGGCACCGCCGTGCGCCTGGCGGACCATCCAGGCGGTCCCGACAACGACGACGACGACTTCGCCGGCACGATCTTCGACGACGAGGCATCCCAGAACATCTCCCAGGGGACCGCCCCCTACACGGGCAACTTCAGGCCGCAGAACGACCAGCTGTCGCGCTTCGACGGAAAGAGCCGGCGCGGCACCTGGACGCTGCGGGTGCGCGACCTGTTCGAGGGCGACACCGGAACGCTGCGCGCGTGGGGCGTGGCGAGCCAAAGGGCGCTCTGCGACATCGACACGTCCCCGCCCGACACCGCAATCGCCGCGGGACCCGCCAACCCGACCACCTCTTCGTTCGCGCAGTTCTCGCTCGCGTCGAACGACGGTGGAGCGACGTTCGAGTGCCGGCTCGACGCAGGCGCCTACGAGCCGTGCGCGGCGACCGTTTCGTTCACCGGCCTGGCGCTCGGCTCGCACGCCTTCAGCGCACGCGCGATCGACGGCTCCGACAACGAAGACGCCACGCCCGCGTCGTACAGCTGGGCGATAGAGCAGGGCACCGGCACCGGCACCGACACCACGCCGGCCTCGAGCTTCGTGCTGGCTCCCGTGGAGGAGGACCTGGCCAATGCGCTGGCGGGGCGCTTCACGGTGGTGGCCGCGTGCGCGTCGGCCTGCCGGGCGAGCGCGACGATCAGCGTGCCGGCGCGGACCGCGCGGCGGCTCGATCTCGCCCGCAAGGCGGTATCGCTCGGAAGCGGCGCGAAGCGGCGCGGGTCCGCCGGGACCGCCAACGTCTCCGTGCGCCTGAGCAAGCGAGCGCGAGCGGCGGTACAGCGCCACAAGCTGACCAAGGCGACGCTCACGGTGACGCTCACCGAGGGCAGGGCGCGACTCACGATCACGCGCGGGATCTCGCTGCGGCGGGAGGCCGGGCTGCGGCGCATCGCGAGCCGCGGGCTGAGGCTGTGGGCGGCGTGCGCGCGCAGGTGCCCGCTGAGCGCCGAGCTGACGCTGTCGGCGGCGCAAGCCCGCCGCATGGGGCTGAAGCCGGGACGCGCGAAGCGCTACGAAGTGGCGACGGGACGCACGACCGCGACCAGGACGCCGAAGGTGCTGACGCTGAAGGTGCGCCGCAGCGCCCGCAAGGCGCTGGCACGCGCCCGCCGCGTGGGCGCACTGCTCGAGGCGGTTGCCGGGACAGCGCCAGACCCGCTGCGGATCGCGAAGCTGAGCAGGACGCTGCGCCGCTAGGGCGGCCGAGTGGCACCGGGTCCGCTGCTAGCCTCCGAGAGCCGCCGGGAGACCGGCCGGCAAGCGTGGTGGGCGTAGCTCAGCAGGTAGAGCTCCTGGTTGTGGTCCAGGCGGTCGCGGGTTCGAGTCCCGTCGCTCACCCCTAACGTCCCTGCAAACAAGCCACTTTCAGTTCGCAGGGAGTGATCGCCGACCTCAGTCGTGGTACCAATCTCTTTGAGCAAGGCTGGATCGATCTCGGGCAAGTAAATGCTCTTCACTACGGCCAGCTCCATTCGCGCTCTAGTAGAACCGCAGATACTCAGCCTGCTCCCACTCCGTTACGTGATCGTGGAAGCGCTGCCATTCGTCCCGCTTGTAGCGGCTGAACATCTCGTGCATCGTCGGGCCCAGCACCTCCCGCGCGAGCGGATCGCGATCGAACGCGTCGATCGCCTCCAGCAGGTTCCCCGGCAGGCGCTCCACGCTTCGCGTCTTCGCCTCCTCGTCCGTCAGGTCGTACAACGGCTTGTCGACCGGCTCGCCGGGATCCAGGCGCTCGCGCATCCCCTCGAGTGACGCCCCGAGTGTCATGGCGAGCGCCAGGTAGGGGTTCACGCACATGTCACAGGCCCGGTTCTCGATCGCCTTACGCGTCTGCGGCAGCCGCAGCATCGCGGAGCGGTTGTTGTGGCCGTAGCAGATGTGCGTTGGCGCCCAAGTAAGCGTCCCGCCCTCCAGGCTGGCGGTCCTGCCGATGAGCCCCTTGTACGAGTTGACGTTCGAGCAGGCCAGCGCTGTGAGCGCCGCTCCGTGGCGCATGAGCCCTCCGAGCGCGTGGAAGGACGCTTCGGACCAGACGTCGGCCGCGCCGGCGAACATGTTCTCGTCCGGTCGGTCGAGCGGCGTAACGCTGTGATTGATATGCGCGCCGTTGCGCCAGTCGCCATCGCTTGGCTTTGCCATGTAGGTGACGAACAGGCCGTGACGCTTGGCGATCTCCTTGAGCACCACGCGTAGGAACACCAGCCGGTCCGCTGCGGCCAGCGCGTCAGCCGGTCCGTAGTCGAGCTCGAACTGGGAGAACGCGCCTTCCGCCACAACATTGGAGAGGCCCCACCCGAGCTTGTTCAGCGCGACGACGATGTCCGCGAGAAACGGCATGCCGTCGAGGGAGTGCTCGGCGTCGTAGCCGAACGCCTGGCGCTTGACCGGCAGGCCGCCGACGCTGGTGTCGTCCTGCCCGAATGCCTTGACCGGCCTGCCGTCGTCGGAGCGCAGAACGATGAACTCCGGCTCGAATCCGGCGACGAATTGCAGCCCCGCCTCAGCAGCGGCGCGAATCTGCCGCCGGAGGACCTGGCGCGGGCACACGTCGTAGGGCTCGCCCTCGAAGAACAGGTCTGCGAAAACCCATGCGAGGCGCGAGTCCCAGGGACAGATGACCAGGCTGGAGAGGTCGGGTAGAGCGATCTGGTCAGGGTCGGCTGGACCCAGTTCCGGCACCATCGACACCGAGTGAACGGCGAACTGAGGGCCCTTCCCACAGAACAGCCTCTCGAATTCCGACAGTGGGACGGGCTTGGTCTTGGGCACTCCGAGCAGGTCGATCCAGCACGAGAAGACGTACTCCACGCCTGCGCTTTCCAGCCGGGCGCGCGCATCGGCCACCTCGGCGGGATCAGCCCTCACCCGGGCAGCGTCTCCTCTGGGAGCTCGTACCAGCGCGCTCGCTCGCCGATCCGCGCCCGCATCTTCCAGCGCCTCGACTTCGGCGCCCGCTCTATCGCTCCCAGCAGTTCGCGGATCCTGTAGTGGACATCGTTCTTGCGGTCGAAGCCGTCGAGTTCGCGTGCATAGCCGTCAAGACGCTCGAGGACCATGGTCGCGGTTCGCCACCAGCCCCAGTCCGCCGCGAGCAAGCGCGTGATGTAGTCGACGTCGACCTCGCCCTCGAAGTGGTCGAGCACGATTGAAAGCGCATCCTTGTAGTCGCGATCGTTCGTTTCGAACACCTGCAGCTTGAGCAGGAGCAGGTCCGAGATCGAGAGGGTGGCCGGATGCTCGTCGAGGCGGTTGGCCAGATCCAGCGAATGACACATGCTGATGCGATCGAGGAAGACATCGGCCTGGCGCGAGTTATCGGCATCCCAGAAGAAGAGCCGCGTTTTGCCGTGCAGGGCATTGAACTCGGCGTCCTCCTCGTAGCCGCCCTGCCGGAACAGGGCGATGAGGGATTGGCGGTCGCTCGAGGTGCTCGCGAAGTCCAGGTCCTTTGGAGTGCGGGCCAGCGGCGGAGCCAATGCGGAGGGGCATCTCATGTGCACGGCCACCCCGCCGAGCGCTCGAAGGACCGCGCCCTCCCGGGTAGCCGCTTCGATGAGCCGCTCGGCCTCGCCGACGTGATCCTGCAACGGAGTCATGGCAAGGGTCGACTCTGGCCGGTCCGATTCCGGGGGCTCACGGCCAGCGAGCGTCCCGCTCCCCAAGCGCCCGCGGTGCTCTTGTAGAGCATCCGAAGACACATGAACGTGTCCACGTGCGCCACTTCGGCTATGGCACCGACCTCGTTGTCCAGCGTTGCCAGCAACTCCTCGCTGTTGCGGCAGACCAGCTCACACAAGAGGTCGTAGCGGCCCGAGGGGACGACCACGTAGTCGAGCCCTGGAATCTGGGCCAGCAGGCCCGCGGCGTGCTCGAGGTCGGCACCCTCGCTGAGAGTTATGCCGAGCCAGGCCACCGCTCCGAAGCCGAGGTGCTGGGGGTTGCCGACCGCGATCACCTGTAGAGCACGCTCGTCGACCAAGCGGGTGTAGCGACTGGAGACGGTTCGCTCGGAGAGGCCAAGCCGTCTCCCGATGTCCCGGAACGACGCGCGCCCGTCACGCTGCAGCTCGCCGATGATCGCGGAGTCGTGCGCGTCTATCTCCACCGACCGCTCGATCACCCCGCCCCGACCCGAAGAGATGGAGTCGGTTTCGCCCTCGAGCATCCATTCGTATCTCTGGTGCAACACGTTCAGATAGACGAACGTCTCGCTGCTCGTCACACCGGGCAGGCGCCGCAGGTTGACGACGAACTGGTAGAGCTCGTCGCTCGAGACGCACCCCACTTCGACGAGCAGGTTGAACTCGCCGGACGTAACGACCAGAAAGCTCACCTCTGGCATCGCCAACAACCGCTCGGTCACCGTGGCCATGTAGGGGCCGCGCACCACGAGACCCATGCAGGCGAGCTGATCGAGACCGAGTACGCGCGGGTTGGCTATCGGCGCAATCGCGAAGACGTCCGTGTCGACGAGCGTCTTGAACCGCCGTCTCACCTGCGCCTCGGACACCTCGAGACGGGCGGCGAGAGTGGTGAAGGCAGCCCGCCCGTCGCGCTGCAGCTCGGCGAAAAGGGCGTAGTCGAGGTCCTCCAGCTGGGGACTGATTTCGGCCGGCGCGGACTCGAGTGCGGTCGGTTGCGGAGCCTCCGCCATTCCGCGGGCCACTCTACGCGGTGAGAAGTTGGGCAGAGGCAACCTCGCCCTCCTGAATGTCGATCACGGCGGTACGCAGGACGCCTTGGGCGTATTCGCTCCCCGGGTTGACCGCGGTGGTGGAGCCGAGCTCGCGCACGCCGGGCGCTTCATGGATGTGGCCGTGCAGGGAGAGCATCGGCGCGAAGCGCTTGATCGCGTCGCGAACGGCCGTTGAGCCGGCGGCGGCCACCTCCCCAACCACGGGACGCGGGGGATAGACCGATGTGTCGAGCTTTGGACAGAGGTCGAGACCGGAGCCCAGTGGCGGCACGTGGAGGTTGAAGATCGCCGCCTGGTGATCGCCCAACTGCGAAGCCATCGCCCCGATCTTCTCCCCGAGCTCCTCCTCGCTGATATCCCGGGGACACCGCCAGGGCGTGGGATTGCCGTAGCCGGTCGAGATCATGTCGAGCCCCGAGCCGAGCTCGAGCACCTGGCCCTCGGCATTCTGGATGTACGGAGCATCGTCGAGCACCTTCTCGATCGAGAAGTAGTCGTCGTTGCCGCCCGTGACGTAGATGGGCACGCCCGTCGGTTCGAGCCGCTCGGCGGCGCGCTCCATCCAGTCTCCGACCTGCTCCTGACAGGCGACGGCGAACCGCTCGTCGATGGCCTCGCGTCCGAGCTCCGCCTGCTCGGCTTCGGACATCGTGACCGGGTACTGCCCGGTGTCGCGTATCAGCTGGACGATCTGTGCGAGCTCTTCATCCGTTGTGGCGACCTCCTCCGCGCCGCGCACCGTCGCGGCGTACCCCCGCGGCGTCTCCACGACGGGCACGATGCTCTTCCCTGTGAGGTCTCCGCCGAGGACGGCTATGTCGGCCTCATAGACCGCGACGGCGTTGAGGAACTTCCGGAAGACGATGTCCGCCCCGTGCAGATCGGTCGCGAACAGGATCCGCGTGCGAGGCCCGCTTCGCTTTCGGCCTCCGAACAGGCTCATCTGCGCGGGCTAGACGCGACCGGTTCCCTGCGGATTGGCCCTGACACCGAGGGCATCCAGCGCCAGCCGCGTAGCGACCCGTGCGGCTTTGTTGGCGAGGTCGTGGACCGGCGAGCATTCGGTGATCACGTAGGCCTCCACGCCCTCGCGAACGAACGCCCGGATCATCTTGATCACCTCTCGCGGTGTGAGCCCGCCCGTCTCCGGAGTGGTGACGCCTGAGGTATAGGCCTGATCCAGCACGTCGAGGTCTGTGTGCAGGACCACCCCGTCCGTCCCATTCCACGCGATCTCGAGGATGCGCTCGATGGTCTTGTCGATGCCCCACTCGTCGATGTCCCAGATCGTGATCATCTGGATCCCGGTCCGGTCCACGTACTCGCGCTCCTTGCGCGGGTTGAGCGGCCCGTTTATGCCAACCAGGGCCAGGTTCGTCGGATCCATGTTCGGCAGCTCGGCCGTGCGGCTCACCGGACAGGCATGGTTCAGCTTCTCCCCGGCCACATCCTCCGCCGTATCCATGTGCGAGTCCATCTGGATGTAGCCCATCTTTCCGTCGATCAGCTTCGACATCGCGCTGGTCACTGGAATCGGGCAGGAGTCGTCGCCTCCGAAGATGATCGGGAACGCGCCGGCTTCGTAGATCTCGGTGATGCAGCGCTCGGCTCGGTCGAAGGTCCGGCGGGCGTTCCCCGGGACGATCGCCACGTCGCCGCAATCGGCCAGCCCGAGCGTGTCGAACAGGTCGACCTGGAACTCCCCGTGGTAGCTGAGGTAGTGCTCGGTTGCCCGGCGGATGGCTCGTGGTCCGTAGCTGGCTCCGGGCCGGCACGTGTTCGTGCCCTCCCACGGCATCCCCAGCACGGCCGCCTTGACGCCCGCGTCCACCAGCTGGTCCTTCACCGGCGGGATCACCCTGGCGCCGAGGAAGGTCGAGATGCCGGAGATGAGCGTGTTCGGGAAGTCCTCTTCGCCTTCTCGCCTGCCGTAGGTGTGGTAGTGGTCGAGTACTTCGGTAGGAGCGCCGATGGTGTGTCCGTCCTGTGTCATTCGGGCGGCACGTAGCGGTAGGCGAGCGAGGTGTCCACGCCCTGCGAGCGCTTGTACAGGCGCCAGCCGATGTAGAACACGATGCCGCTGACGAACGCGCTGATGATCACGACCCGAGAGTCCCGGGATGTGAGTCCCAGCTCGTCGAACGTCAGCGCCACGTAGATCAACGCGGCGGTGATGGCGGCTCCGAGCGCCCCGGCGGCCACCAGCGCGGGCGTGCCGAGCATCCGGTTCCCCGACTGGGTGGCCGACTTGAATATCTCTCGCGCGCGCGTGGGGAAGAACGCCGCGGCGAGACAGGTCACGCCCACCACCAGGGCGCTGGTCACCACGCCGCCGATCAGCACCGTCAGCTGTGCGCTCGGCCGGTAGGCGAACAGGGCGGCGACGCCCAGAGCCACCGCGCTCCACAGCGTGATCGCCTTGACGGGAGTGTGGTAGCGCGGCGAGACCTCGGAGAAGAACTTCGGCAGCGCGCCGTCGAGGCTCATGCCCATCATGACCCGTGAGGCGTTGATGAAGACGGCGTAGCCGATCCCGAAGCTGCCGACGATGAAGCCGAGCGAGATCAGGATGATCACCACGTCGCTCGTCGTCAGCATCGACAGGAAGACGCTGAAGTTGGGAACGTACGCGGGGGCTATGCCGCCGTTGATGAACGCCACCGAGTAGTCGTCCAGGAACCTGCTGCCCGTGATGCTGGTGAGCAGGGCGAACGGGATGGCCATCATCACGATGGCGACGATGAACCCCGGGATGGCGAACGCACCGAACAGCTTCCGGGCGTTTCCGCCCTGCCTCACCTCGCCCATCAGGCCCTGAGCCGCGTACATGGTGTAGGGCAGCACGCCCGCCATCACGGCGATCCAGATCAGCGTGTTGCCTAGGTTGAAGGAGGCGCCGTGGAACCCCGTTTTCGCGGCCGCCTGTTCCACGCCGTTGACGGTGATTCCGTCGGCGGCGTGGAAGGCGTTGAACTTGGCCGTGAAGTCGGTGCCGAGGTTGGCCAGGAGCAGGCCGTAGATGGTGATCACCGAGATCGCCAGAATCGGAATCAGGACGTACTTCTGGACCTTCCGGTAGACCGACAGGCCGAAGACCGTCAGGAAGTAGCCGACGATCACGAAGATCACGGAGACCAGGAAGAAGCCGTCCTTCTCCAGCAGGAAGCTCGACACCCCGTCGAGCCCGAGCGCGTCGGCGATTGGAACCAGGCCCAGTGTGCTCACGCCGTATGCGCCCAGGCTCGGAAAGACGAGCCAGAACATCAGCTGACAAGCCCAGGGCACGACGAAGCCGATCGCTGGACTGAGGGCGCGCGACTCGTACAGGTAGTCGCCGCCGGCGCGCGGCATGGCGGCGCCGAGTTGGGCATAGACGTAGTAGACGAGCAGGGAGAAGAGAAAGCCCAGTATCAGCATCACGGGGATGTTGATCCCCGTCGAGACGCCCTGGGGGGCCGGGAACAGGTACAGGACGCCGTACACGGCGCCGGTCGCGAGGATGCCGAAGGCGGCGGTGTCGGCGATGCTCAGCTCACGCACCAGGCCCGAGGAGGCGCGTGCGAATCGCGGCTGAGCGTCATCGCGGGGTGGTTCCGCCGAAGCGGCCCCTGCGGGCGGGTCGGAAGTGGCCATATCCCCCTCCTTTTCCAGTGCCGACGACCGGCATAACGGGACCTGCGGCGGATACTCAAGCAGGATTCGTCACCAGATGCAATGGAATCGCCGAATTCTGATAGTGACTCGCAGTGAGCGGCAGTACCTTGACTTCTATTGACGAATGATGTTGAGTCCTGGCGCAGTGCGGGACACGGAGTTGTGCGCCCGCGGGCATGCGTTCGCCAGGAAGGAGACTCGCCAATGATGGCGTCCAGCGGCAAGAAGCAGGCGTTCGGGCCGATGGCTCACGGGATCATCTCGATGCTCGGCGCGCCGCATGTACCCGCGGATCAGATCGGGGGGTCCGACGCGCGCCTCGCCTTCCTCGGAGTGCCCTACGACGGTGCCAACGTCTGCATCGGGCGGCCCGGGTCCGCGCTTGGGCCACAGGGCTTGAGGATCGCCTCGCAGGAGTACTTCAGCTGGTCCTTCGAGTGGGACGTCGACCTGCGTGAGGCCTACGGGCTCGTGGATTGCGGCGATACGCGGATAGTCGTGGGCAATGCCGAGCGCACGCACCAGAACGTCGAGGCCGACGTCACCAAGATCCTGACCGGTGGCGCGATCCCCATCGCCATCGGAGGGGACCACTCACTGCCGATCCCCTGCGCGCGAGCCCTCTCGACGTTCCTGGGCGAGGACAAGCGCATGGGCTACCTGGCGATCGACGCCCACATGGATGCCGGCTACAGCGTGGACGGGGAGAAGGAGACCAACTGCTCGGGCGTAGCGCGCGCCTCCGAGCTCCCCAACGTGCGCCCGGAGAACGTCGCCATCGTGGGCGTGCGGGGCAGCCTCAACCCGCGCGAGTGGCTCGATCTCATCAGGGAGCGGGGCATCAGCATGTATCCGATGCGCGAGGTCAAGGAGCGCGGCGTCGAGGCGGTGCTCAAGGATGCCCTCGACCGGGTGTGGGACGGGACCGACGGGGTGTACGTCACCTGGGACACCGACTCCGTAGACGCGGCCTACGCCCCTGGCACGACCGAGCCCGAGCCCGGCGGCCTGACCTCGCACGAGATCATCGACGCCGCGCGGATCATTGGCGAGCGCGGCTTCACCGCCCTCGACAACGTGGAGCTCGCGCCCATCTACGATCTCAGCGGCATCACCGGCAAGCTGGTCTGGTGCGTCCTCGCGGAGGCTCTCTATGCGAACGCGAAGGCGAGGCTCTGACGCCTCGTGCGCGGCAAGGTGATCGTCCACCAAGACCGGGCTCGGGGCTCGCTGCTGCGCGGTGTCGATCTCATCACGAACTTGGTCGGGCCCACGCTGGGGCCGCTGGGACGACATGTGGTGCTCCAGCGCTTCGACGCCCCGCCGCTGGTCACCAACGACGGCGTCACGATCGCCCGCTCGGTCGAGATGCTCCAGGATCCCGTGACCAACCAAGGCGTCCAGCTGCTTCGGGAGGTTGCGTCCACGGCCGAGGACTTCCTCGGCGACGGCACCACCACGGCGATGCTGCTCGCTCGCGCGATCCTGCACGCCTCCTACCAGCGCGTTGTCGAGGGCGCCTCCCCTGAGGCGCTGTGCCGAGGCGTCGACGCCGGCGTGGCGGCCGCCGGCGAGTGGATTCGGTCTCAGGCTCGGCCGGCCGACGGCAGGCGGGACCTCGCTCGTGTCGCCACGATCGCCTCGCGAGACGGGCACATCGGGGAGCTCGTCGCCGATGCCCTTATTCGGGTCGGGGCCGACGGCTTGGTGCGGATCGAGGACGACCGGGCCTATGGGATCAAGCTCGAATTCCACGAGGGGATGCGCTTCGACAACGGCTTGCTGTCGCCTGGCTTGGCGAGCGATCCGCGGCTGGGGGAGGCGGTCTTCGAGCAGCCGTACATCCTCGTCGCGGACGAGCGCATCACGCAGGTTCGCCAGCTCGTGCCGGTGCTGTCCGCCATCACGGAGGAGCGCGCCCCCCTGCTCATCGTCGCCGACGAGGTCTCAGGCGACGCCCTGACGCTGCTCGTTCTGAACGTCACCAAGCGCCGGCTCCCTGCCGTGGCGGTGAAGGCGCCGGCCTTCGGTCCCGATCGGACGGAGGCGCTGCGCGACATCGCGGTGTTGACCGGTGCCGAGGTCCTCGGGCCGGGGACCGGGAGGGTCGTCGAATCGGCCGGGCTCGACCAACTCGGCCGCGCGGAACGGGTGATCGCCACGCGCGCCGAGACCACCATCGTCGGGGGACACGGAGAGCCCGCGTCGATAGCTGCCCGTGCCCGCCAGGCCGAGGCCGGGTTGGCTTACCTGCAGTCCGAGTACGAGCGCGAGAAGCGGCGTCTGCGTCTCGCCAGGCTGGCGGGCGCCGTGGCGATAATCCGCGTCGGGCTCGATACCCAGGCCGAGCAGCAGGAGACGCGGCATCGCATCCGCGACGCCGTCCAGGCGGGTCGGGCCGCGCTGACCGACGGAATCGTGCCCGGTGGTGGGACGACGCTGCTCAGAGCGGCGGTCGCGATCCAGAACGGGCACGATGACGAGGAGGCGAGCGGGCGCGCCGTCGTTCGTGCGGCGCTCGAAGCCCCCCTTCGCCAGCTCGCCGCCAATGCGGGTATCGATCCCTCGCTGGCCGTCACGCGCGTTCGCAGCATGCCCCCTGATCACGGCCTCGACATCGAGACCGACCGGCAGGTCGACCTCGTATCGGCGGGCATCTTCGACCCGGCCAAGATCGTCCGCTCCACGCTCGAGATCGCCGCCTCGGTCGCCCGAGCGTGCCTGCGAGCGGACGTGATCATCGCCAACCAGCCGTCCCCGCGCCAGCGGCGGCGAGGCCACGGTCACAGCCACGACCACCACAACAACAGCGCTACCGAGGAGGCCGCGGCCGTCGGATAGGTGAGCTCCCATGCATCTAAGCCCAAAGGAGTCCGACCGCCTGCTGCTCTTCCTCGCTGCGGAGCTCGCGCGGCGCCGGCGCGCGGATGGCGTTCGCCTGAACTATCCCGAGGCGCGCGCGATCATCGCCGACGAGATCTGCGAGGGAGCGCGCCGCGGGCAGAGCGTGGCCGCGCTAATGGATCTGGGCGGCCGGATCCTGACCACCGATGACGTGATGGCGGGCGTCGCTGAGTTGATCGACGTCCTGCAGGTCGAGCCGATGTTCGAGGACGGTCAGAAGCTCGTGACGGTTCACCAGCCGATCCGTCCCGGCAGCGAGCCCGTCGACGGCGTGGTGCCGGGCGAGGTCCGCGCGGCGGAGGGCGAGATCGAGCTGAACGCGGGCCGGCGGCAGCTGACCCTGGTGGTCCGCAACACGGGGGGCCGTCCGGTGCAGATCGGCTCTCACTTCCATTTCTTCGAGGTCAACGACGCGCTGGATTTCGACCGGGCCGCCGCGTTCGGCATGCGTCTCGACGTGCCGGCTGGAACCGCGGTGCGGTTCGAGCCGGGTGACGAGCGGGAGGTCGACCTGGTCGAGCTGGGCGGCAACCGCTCCGTCTACGGACTGAACCGGCTCACCGAGGGGGAGACCGGCGAGGCCGAGCGGGCGGCGGCGTTGAAGCGCGCCAGGGAGGCCGGCTTCGCCGGCGCAGGCTGACGATGCGTGTCACGCGCGCGGAGTACTGCGAGTTGTTCGGTCCCACCGTCGGGGACAGGGTGCGGCTGGGTGACACGGACCTGTGGGCCGAGGTGGAGCAGGACCTTGTCGTGTACGGGGACGAGTGCGTCTTCGGTGGGGGCAAGACGCTGCGCGACGGCCTCGGCACGAACGGATCGGTGACGGCGGCCGCCGGGGCGCCCGACTTCGTGATCACGGGGGCGCTGATCGTCGACGCCTTGGTGGGGATCGTCAAGGCCGACATCGGGATCAAGGACGGGCGCATCGCCGCGATCGGCAAGGCGGGCAACCCGGACGTCATGGATGGTGTGCATCCGCAGCTCGTTGTCGGCGCGAACACCGACGTGCGCAGCGCCGAGGGCATGATCGTGACGGCGGGCGGGATCGACGTGCACGTCCACTTCGACAGCGCCGGCCTCTGCGAGGAGGCGATCTCCGCGGGCATCACGACGCTGATCGGCGGCGGGCTGGGGCCCGTCACCGTCGGCATCTGCTCCTCGGGCACCACCAACCTGACCCGCATGCTGCAAGCAGCCGAGGACTACCCGCTCAACTTCGGCTTCCTGGGCAAGGGGTCGGCCTCAACGGTCGAGCCGTTGCTCGAGCAGATCCGGGCGGGCGCGATCGGGCTCAAGATCCACGAGGACTGGGGTGCGATGCCCGCCGTGATCCACGCGTCGCTCGACGCCGCCGACGAGCTCGACGTCCAGTTGCAGATCCACACCGACACGCTCAACGAGTCGGGCTTCTTCGAGCGCACGCTCGAGGCGATCGGGGGGCGGACGATCCACACCTACCACTCGGAGGGAGCGGGCGGCGGTCACGCCCCGGACATCATCCGGGTGAGCGGCGAGGCGAACTGCCTGCCGTCCTCGACCAACCCCACCAACCCGTACACGCTCAACACCTTCGACGAGCATCTGGACATGGTGATGGTCTGCCATCACCTCAGCCCGAGGATCCCGGAGGACGTGGCGTTCGCGGAGTCGCGCATCCGGCGCGAGACGATCGCGGCCGAGGACGTGCTGCACGACATCGGGGCGATCAGCGTGATCGGCTCGGACTCCCAGGGCATGGGGCGCATCGGCGAGACGATCGCGCGCACCTGGCAGGTCGCCGCGCACATGAAGGGGGAACGCGGCTCGCTGTCCGAGGACAACGGCAGCGGCAACGACAATCACCGCATCAAGCGCTACGTGGCCAAGTACACGATCAACGCGGCGAAGATCTTCGGGATCGACCAGCAGATCGGCTCGCTGGAGCCCGGCAAGCTCGCCGACATCGTGCTCTGGGACCCGCGCTTCTTCGGCATCAAGCCCGAAGTCGTGTTCAAGGGCGGATTCCCCGCGTGGTCGGTGATGGGCGAGTCGAACGCGTCGCTGATGACCTGCGAGCCGCTTCGCTACCGCCCCCAGTGGGGCGCCAACGGTCCCGCGCGGCACGCCACCTCGCTGACCTTCATGGCACAGGCCGCCATCGACGCCGGCGTGCCCGACCGGATCGGCCTGAGGAAGGGGACTGCGGCGCCGGTTGGCACGCGTGACCTCAGCAAGCGCGACCTCCTGCTGAACGACGCCCTCCCGGATATCCGAGTGGATTCGGAGACCTACCGGGTCGAGGTCGACGGCGAGCTCTGCACCTGCGAGCCGATGACACGGGTGCCGCTCGGGCAGCTGTACGTCCTCAAATGAGCCCCGTGGCGACTGAACATGACGCGGTGCGGGTCGGCATCGGCGGCCCAGTCGGCTCGGGGAAGACGCAACTGGTCGAGCGCCTCTTGCCGCTGCTCGCGGCCGAGTCGCTGCGGGCCGCCGTGATCACCAACGACCTGATCACGCTCGAGGACGCCGAGCGGATCCAGCGCAGCGGCCTCATCGATCCCGAGCTGGTCATGGGTGTGGAGACGGGCGCGTGCCCGCACACGGCGATTCGCGAGGACCCCTCGATGAACCAGGCCGCCGCCAGGCGACTCGAGGAGGAGCACGGTCCGCTGGACCTTCTCCTGCTCGAAAGCGGTGGCGACAACCTGGCCGCGACGTTCAGCCCCGAGCTCGTCGACTACTGGGTCTACGTCATCGACACGGCTGCCGGTGACGACATACCCCGTAAGCGCGGTCTGGGCATCCTCCAGGCCGACCTGCTGGTCGTCAACAAGATCGACCTTGCCGAGCACGTCGGCGCCGACCTCGAACGTATGCGAGCGGATGTAGCCGCCGTGCGCCCGGCCCGGCAGTCGCTGTTCACCAACCTGCGGGATCCTGACGGTGCCCGCGAAGTGTTCGAGGAGCTATGTCGCTCGGCACTCTTTCGCGACCTTACACCGCGCTGACCGAGCGGGCCGCGGGAGGCCTGCTCGAGCTGGTCGCCGATGTGGCCCCCGACGGGCGCACCTACCTCAGCCGGCGCAGCCAGCGCTTCCCGCTGCGGCTCACCACGCCGCTCTACCTCGACCCGGCGCGGCCGGGCATGGCGTTCCTCTACGTCCAGAACCCCACAGGGGGCCTGTTCGAGGACGACGACCACACCATCGCGCTGAGCGTCCAGCCGGGCGCCCGCGTCCACCTGACCACCCAAGCGGCGTCCAAGGTGTATCGCGCCGAGGGGGGCTGCGCTCGCCAGCGCGTGACGCTGACCGTGGCCGAGGGTGCCTTCGCGGAGTACGTCCCCGATCTGCTCATTCCCCACGCCGGGGCCCGGTTGAAGCAGGAAGTCGTCGCCGACGTTGAGCCGGGCGGCCGGCTGATCGTCAGCGAGGCCGTGGCGCCCGGCCGCGTCGCCTGCGGCGAGGCGTTCGAGTACTCGTCGCTGTCGTTGACCACGCGGATCTGGTGCGGCGGTGAGCAGAGGGCAGTCGACTCGGTGCTGCTCGAGCCCAACGAGCTCGATCCGCGGCGCGCGGGCGTCCTGGGGGATCAGGCTTACCTGGCATCGGTCTTCGTGGTCGCCCCGGGAGCCGACTCCGAAGCGCTCGCCGGCACGATCTCTCAGGCGGCGGATGGCGTACCGGGATGCCTCGTTGGGACAAGCACTCTGCCCTCGGCCGCGGGGGTCCTCACGCGCATCCTCGCGCGCTCGGGAATCTCGGCCGGCCGGGCACTCGAGGCCGCGTGGTCGGCGGCCCGCGTCGCTTTGATCGGCGCCTCTC
>JACCSF010000323.1 GCA_013813135.1 Thermoleophilaceae bacterium
GGGAGGGAGTCCCGACGCTGCGCGGGGGCGCGAAGTGGCGCCCGTCGAGCGTGCAGGCGGCGACCGGCTACAAACGACCGAGCCGCCACGCGGGAGAGCCGGAGCTGGAGCCGGTCGAGCACGAGCACGAGGAGTAGCCCGCCGGGTCGGCATAGCCGCGACTCAGATCGCGAAGCTGGTCGGCGCCGAGGTGTACGGCACCGCCTCGCCCGGCAAGCACGACGCGATCCGATCCTTCGGTGTCGACCACCCGATCGACTACCGCGGCAAGGACGTCGTCAAGGAGGTGCGCCGCATCGCCGGCGAGCAGCGTCCGCTCGACCTTGCACTCGACGCGGTTGGCGGCCGCAGCTTCCGCAAGAGCTTCTCGCTGCTGCGCGCGGGCGGCCGCCTCGTCTGCTTCGGAGCCTCGGAAATCCAGTCCGGCGAGCGGCGCAACCCGCTGCGGGCGCTCCGGACGCTGGCCGAGATGCCGCGCCCCAACGTGGTACGGCTGATGAGCCAGTCGAAGTCCGTGATCGGCCTCAATATGCTCGCCCTGTGGGACTCGAAGCAGTCCCTGGACGAGTACATCGAACCGCTGTCGGGCTGGCTCGAGCAGGGCGACATCCGGCCGGTCGTGGCACAGCGTTTCCCGCTCGATCAGGGCCCGGCCGCCCACCGCTACCTGCACGAGCGCAGAAATGTGGGCAAGGTGGTGCTCGAGCCGTGATGTACGCTTCCCGCTCCATGCCGTTCCTCGCCGACCTGCGTCTTCTCCTTCTTCTCCCCCTTCGGGGGGAATAACGCGTGGCGGCCGCCAGCCGCAAGCTCAAGGAGAACCAGGTAGGGCCAACGAAGAGGAGCAGGACGTGGACCGCAGCGAGAAGGACCGGGTAAAGATCTTCGACACCACCCTGCGCGACGGGGAGCAGTCGCCGGGGATCTCGCTCAACAAGCAGGAGAAGCTGGAGATCGCGCACCAGCTTGCGCGCCTCGGGGCGGACATCATCGAGGCGGGCTTCCCGATCACGTCGCCGGGCGACTTCGAGGCTGTGCAGGCGATCGCTCGCGAGGTCCACGGTCCCGTCATCTGCGGCCTCGCTCGTACGGGCAAGCAGGACATCGACGCCGCCTGGAACGCCGTCAAGGACTCCGAGCGCCCGCGCATCCACACTTTCATCGCCACCAGCGACATCCACATCGAGCGCAAGCTCCAGACCACTCGCGAGGACGTGATGGGGCAGGCGCGCGCGGCGGTTGCCCACGCCCGCCAGTACACCGAAGACGTCGAGTTCTCCCCCGAAGACGGCTCGCGCTCGGACGTGGAGTTCATGGCCGAGGTGATCCAGATCGCGATCGACGAGGGCGCGACCACGATCAACGTGCCGGACACCGTGGGCTACACGATGCCCGACGAGTACGCCGAGATGTGGGCGCGCCTCTACGAGCTGATCCCGGACCTGGCCAAGGTCATCACCTCCGTGCACTGCCACAACGACCTCGGCCTGGCGGTGGCGAACTCGTTCTCGGGCGTTACGGCCGGCGCGCGCCAGGTGGAGTGCGCCATCAACGGCATCGGCGAACGGGCCGGCAACGCCTCGCTCGAGGAGATCGTGATGCTGCTGCACACGCGCGAGTCGAGCGTCGGGGTGTGGACCAGCGTGAACACGCGCGAGATCGCGCGCACGTCGAGGCTCGTGTCGCGGCTGACCGGCTACCCGGTGCAGCCCAACAAGGCGATCGTAGGGCGCAACGCCTTCGCCCACGAGGCCGGTATCCACCAGGACGGCGTGCTCAAGGAGCGCACCACCTACGAGATCATGGACGCGACCACGATCGGGCTCGAGACCAACTCGATCGTGCTCGGCAAGCACTCCGGCCGCCACGCCCTGCGCAAGGCGCTCGAGGAGCTCGGCTTCGCGGTCGACGGCGCGGCGCTCAACAGCGCCTTCAAGCGCTTCAAGGAGCTGGCGGACAAGAAGAAGAAGGTCACGGCGCTCGACTTGGAGGCAATCGTCTCCGACGAGATGAAGCAGGCCCCGGCCGCGTTCGAAATCGAGTCGTTCGAGGTCGAGGCGTCCAACGTGCGCGCCCCGTTGGCGAAGGTGACGGTGCGCATGCCGGACGGCACGGTCGGGTCGGGCTCGTTCACCGGCGACGGGCCCGTGGACGCCTTCTTCAGCGCCATCAACGCCGCCACGGGTCACGACGCGCGGCTCAAGGAGTTCCACGTGTCCGCCGTGACCGGCGGGCGCGACGCGCTGGGTGAGGTGACGGTGCTGCTCGAGCTGGACGGTCAGCTCGGATCGGGGACCGGAGTGTCGACGGACATCCTCGAGGCGTCCGGCAAGGCCTACCTGCGGGCGCTCTCCAACGTGCTCTCGGACGACGCCGTGGCGGAGGCCGAGCGCCTGCTCGAGCAGGAGACGCGCACCGCGCCGGCTCCCTGAACGTGGCCGAGGACTTCACCTGGCGCGACCGGGACCGGCTGGTGCGCTTCGGGCGCGGGGTTGCCAAGCAGGCCCCGGACCTGGTCGCTTCGAATGGGTTCGACGGATTCGTGCTGCTGACGACCGAGCGCGCGGCTGCGAGCGCGCCGGGGCTTGCAGACGCCGCCGCGGGTGTGGTGCACGTGCCGCCGGGGCGGGTGGATGAGATTTCCGCCGAGCTGCTGGGTGCCGAAGCGCTTTCCGGCGGTCCGCCGGTGGTCGCCCTCGGCGGGGGCCGCGTGATCGACGCCGCCAAGGCGATCGCCGGTGCCACGGGCGCGCGTTGCGCCGCTTTGCCGACCACACTGTCAGGCGCGGAGATGACGCCGTTTCACCGGCTGCCAGCCGGGGTCGAGGGTGCGCGCTTCGTGGGCCCGGCGCTTGTCGTCGCGGATCCCGAGGTGATGGCCGGCGCGCCGTTGACCACGCTCGCGGCCACCGCGATGAACGCGCTCGCTCACGCGATGGAGGCCCTCTACACGCCGCTCGCGAACCCGGTCACGACCATGGCCGCCCTGCGCGCGGCCCAGCTGCTCGCCGAAGGCGTCACCGCCGACCCTCCCGACCGCGACGCACTGGCCCTGGGTGCGGTGCTGGCGGGCTATTCGTCGGGGTGCACC
>JACCSF010000380.1 GCA_013813135.1 Thermoleophilaceae bacterium
GGCCGCGCCGTCGGCTCCGCCACCGCCGCCGGCTTCGGCGCCGCCGCTCGCGCCACCCCCGGCGGGCGCGCCGGCGGTCTGTTTTTGATCGTCGAGCCACTTGTCGAACGAGCCGGTGGCCACCACGCGCACGTTCTGGCGCATCGTGGAGTGGCCGATGCCGCACAGCTCGGCGCAGACCACCTGGTAGCGCCCGATCCGGTTGGGTGTGAGGCGGATCTTGGTGGTGAGGCCGGGTACCGCGTCCGACTTGAGCCGGAACTCGGGGACCCAGAACGAGTGGATCACGTCCTTCGAATGGATGCGGAACTCGACCGGACGGTCCTTGGGCAGCACCAGCTCCGCGGATTTCACCTTCTCGCCGGGGTAGTCGAAGGACCAGGTGAACTGCTGCGCGGTCACGCTCACCACCAGTGTGTTGGGCTGCTTGGCCTCGATGTCGTCGAGCACGATCCAGCTGTAGATCGCGAGCGCGGTGACCATGAGGAACGGGATCGTCACCCACAAGACCTCGAGCCGGGTGTTGCCGTGGATCGGGGCCCCGTCGCGCATGTCGCCGGGCGTGGCCCGGAAGCGGACGACGCTGTAGATCGCCACCGTCATTACGAGCACGAAGATCGGCACCGAGCAGATCAGGAGGACGTCGTAGACGGTGTCGATCTGGTCCGCCGACCCTGCCGCCGATTCGGGGAACCAGTCGATCAGCAGCGCGATTGCGATCCCCACCACCGAGGCCGCGATTCCCAGCGCGATCATCCTCGCGACGGGGTGCCGCTCGCCCTGGATGCGCGGATCCTCCTCCGGCGGGCCTGCCGGACTCCCGGCGCCTGGGTCCCTCTCGCTCATCGGCGCGCGAGTGTATCGGTCCGCGCGCGCGGACCAGCCGCGTGCTTGCGGCTTGGGAGTCGGCGGCCGGGCGAGAAGCCAGCCGGGAGCGCTCAGGCGGCGAGTGCCGAGCCCTGCGATTGCCGCCGCCGTCCTCGGTCCGGGCGGGCGGCCGACGGCGGGTGGCCGTGGTGGCGGCGGAACGCCTTCGAGAACTGCGCCGCCTGGCGGTACCCCACCGCCCGGGCGACCGCCGCAACCGGCAGCGTCTCCTGCCTCAGCAGGTCCGCGGCGCGCGCCATGCGCACTCGCTGGAGCTCCCTGCGGAAGCTCGTGCCCTGCTCGGCGAACACGCGCTGGAGCTGGCGCCGCGAGGTGGCGATCGAGTGCGCGACGCCGGCGAGCGACAGATTCTCGTCGGCGAAATCTCGCCGGATCGCGATCAAGGCATCCTCGAACAGGGTTCGCCGTCTGTGCTGGGTGGACTGCCGCACCGACTTGGTATACGTGCGGACGGCTCAATCGGATGTCTATTTGTTGTTGTAGGCTGGCTTGAGCCGATCGTCACTAGCATCGCGAAGGAGGGTGAATGCAGGTCCGGGAGGGAATGAGCAGCTTGGTCCTCACCGTGAATCCCGGGCACACGCTGCGGGAGGCGGCCACCTCGATGGCGGAGCGCCGCGTGGGCGCCGCCGTGGTCATCGACCCCGAGCAGCCCGGGCCCGGCATCGTCACCGAGCGTGACCTCCTTCAGGCGATCGGCGAAGGGCAGGACCCCGACCGCGAGCGCGTGGCCGACCACCTCTCGTCGGACCTCACCTTCGCCGCGCCGGACTGGTCGCTCGAGGCGGCGGCGGAGGCGATGGTGCGCGGCGGCTTCCGCCACCTGATCGTGGTGGACGGCGGCGCGATGACGGGCATCGTCTCGATGCGCGACATCGTGCGCTGCTGGGTATCCGACGGCGCGACGAGCGAGCTGCCGTCGGATCTCGGCGCCGTGCGCTAGCCGCAGGCACCCGGCTCGGCCGGGTGCGCGGTGTGGTCAGTGCTCGAGCGGTAGCTCTGAGATATCGGCCCGGGTGTCGCGGACCCAGCGCCTGATCGCGACCACGGTGATCACGAGCCCGATTCCGGTCACCACCCAGGACAGCACGATGCCGATCACGGCGAGCGTGAGGCCGAGCGCGGTTACCACCGGCAGGTAGGAGGGCCCGGGCAGGTGCACGGGCTCGCCTGGGGGCGGCGCCGGCGAGCCGTCCGTGTGAACGGCCTCGTCCGCCATCAGTAGACCAGCCCCACGAGCCAGGAGAGCCCGAAGATCACAATGGAGATCGCGCCCGCGATCAACGCGGTGCGGAGATTCTTGTAGGCGAGCCGACGGTCCACTGGCAGGCCGTTGTATCAGACTCGACCTGCGTTTCGCCCGGGGAGGGCCGGCGCATCATTCGGCTCGGTGGGCACGCGCCCGCTCGTGGGAGCTCGAGGATGGCCACCAGCCCGCGGGGGAGGTCACAGCAGCCGAGCCGCCGGTCCTGGCTCGACGCTGACCGCGCCCGGCGGCAGCTGTGCGTCTCCGTGAAAGAGGGCGAGCACCGAGCCGCCGAAGCCACCGCCCATGATGCGCGCGCCGAGGGCGCCCGCGCGCCGGCACTCCTGCACCGCGCGCTCGACCTCCGGCACGGAGACCTCATAGTCGTCGCGCAGGCTGCGGTGCGAGGTGTCGAGCAGGCGACCCAGCCCGGCGAGGTCGCCGGCCTCCAGGGCGGCCACTGCGGCGTCCACCCGGTCGTTCTCGGCGATCACGTGACGCACGCGCCGGTCGAGCGGCTCGGGCAGGCCCTCGCTACCGGTCGCGTCGCGCAGGGAGTCGACGCCGAGCTCGCGGCAGGCGGCCCGGCACTCCTCGCGTCGCTCGTTGTAGCCGGAGACGGCGATGTTGCGCGACGCACCCGAGTCGACGACCGCCAGGGCGTGGTCGGCCAGGTCGAGGGGGATGGTGCGCAGCCGCGGTCCGCGCATGTCGATGCGCACCGCGTGGCCGCGCTTCCCGCACAGGGCGGCGAGCTGGTCGAGCAGGCCGGTCTGAGCCCCGGTCCAGTCGTTTTCGATGCGCGAGCAGAGCCGCGCGAGCGCGATCGGCTCGGGTGGTTGTGCCTCGGCGATGGCGCACAGCGCCAGGCACAGCGAGACGCAAACGGCGGCTGAGGATGAGAGGCCGGAGCCACGGGGCAGGTCGCCCGTGATCGTCAGGCTGCAAGGGCGCAGCTCGATTCCCTCGCGCTGAAGCTCGGCCACCGCGCCGCGAACGAAGCGGCGCCAGCCGTCGCCGGACTCGATTTCGCCGTCGAGCTCGAAGCGATCGTGCTCGTCGAGGTCGAGCGCGTGCGTCTCGATCTCCCGGCCCGGAGCGGGTTCGGCGGTCACGCTGACCCCACGCTCGACCGCGAACGGGAGGCAGAGGCCGTCGTTGTAGTCGGTGTGCTCGCCGATCAGGTTGACTCGCCCCGGGGCGAACGCCTGGACGCTCCGACCTTCGCGGGGTGTGTGTTCTAGACGGGTGTTCGAGTGGCGCATCGGCCCGGTCGATCCTAGGGTCAGGAAGTGATCGGGGAGCAGCGATCGGTGCGGGCCTTCATCGAAGCGGAAGAGCTCGTGCGCGATGAGATAGAGGTGGAGGTGCGCCCGTCGGCGCCCACCACGGACCCCCGGTCGGGGTGGCCGCTGACCGTGCCGCCGCTCGTGATCCTCTGGGTGGGCGAGCGGCCGCTGGCCGTCCGGCTGCGCGCCGTGGTGGCGATCAGCCGCTTCCCGACCAGCCCGCGCGTGGCCAACCTGATCGAAGCCGAGGCCAGCGCCGCCGGCTTTGCCGTACAGCGGATGGCCGAGGCGGGGCTGTGGCGGCTGTTCTCGCAGCCCCCGCGTCCGCGCCGCGTCGGCCTGTAGCGCTCACTCGATTCGCACGTGCAGGTGGTTGTCGTGGTTGGCGAGCGGCATCACCACCCCAGGCGGTCCTGTGAGGTGGGTGTTCGGTCCGACGAAGATCATCTCGGCCCCAGCCCTCAGGAAGCGTTCGACGAGCTCCTGGGCCAGCTCACGGTCGATCTGGGAGGCGTAGCGTGGAGCGCGCTCGCGGCTGTCGGCCCGCGGGTAGTAGACGTCCACGTCGAGTCCGTTCTGATGGCTGGCGTGCCCGATGTAGCCGAAGCGCGGGCCGAAGTCGCCGCCGCGCGGGCGGCTGAGGTCGCCGACCGCCATGCGGGGCGCCCGCGGGTGGGCGGCCCGGTACTCACGCGCGACCCTCAGCACGACGCGCACCAGCCGGCCGGTGCCCCAGCGCCGCCAAGCGCGGTTGGGCGAGCGGCGCTCCACTGGATCCCAGGTGAAGAAGGTCTCGCCCTCGGGGGGGAGGCGCACCCCGGCGGCGAGGCGGCCGGCGGAAGGGCTGCCGATGGGGGTGGAGTGGTGCCAGGCGATGCTAGGCCGCTCCGGCTCGGGCCACGCGCAACCGGTTAGCGCGGCGCAAAGAGCGGCGAAGAGGGCGGTGGCGGTGCGGGCCGCACGGAGCACATACAGGTGTACGGCCGCGCGCCGGCCGTCGGTCCCGAGTGTGGGCGGCGGAGGGCGTGATATGCGCGCGCCTGGCAGCCCACACTCGCTCAGCCGCGGCCCGGCACCCCTCCGCGTACGCGGTCGGGGTGGTCGCGCTCCATGAAACGGCGTAGGCCCTCGACCGTCTCCTCGCTGAAGATCGAGCGGTCGAAGCACTCCGCCTCGATGCGCAGCCCCTCGTCGATGGGGAGGCCGAAGCCGCGCACGGCGGCCTCCTTGTCCGTGCGGATCGCGGGCTGCGGCAGCGCGGCGATCTCGCGGGCCAGCTCGAGCGCGCGCTCCACGCACGTGCCGCTCGGCACCACCTCGTTGACCAGCCCGATGCGCAGCGCCTCTTCGGCGGCGATCACCCGGCCCGTGATGATCAGCTCCATCGCCCTGCGCATGCCGACTATGCGCGGCAGCCGCTGAGTGCCGCCATCGGCCAGTCCGATGTTCCAGCGCCGGCAGGTCACGCCAAAGGTCGCGTGCTCGTCGGCGATTGCCATGTCGGTCCAGCAGACCCACTCCAGCCCGCCGGCGTAGGCGGCCCCGTTGACGGCCGCGATGGTCGGCTTGTAGAGGTCCGTCCAGCGCGATGGGCCCAGCACTCCCGGCCGCTCCCCGCGCGCGTGCGCGGCTCGCTCGTCGGGGTCGAACGCCACCACCGGCTCGCCCTCGGACGCCGACTTGAGGTCGCCGCCCGCGCTGAAGGCCCGGTCGCCCGCCCCGGTGAGCACCGCCACGTAGGCGTCGTCGTCCTCGCGGAAGCGCTGCCACGCGTCGACGAGCTCCTGGTGCGTCCGGGCGCCGATCGCGTTCATCCGGTCGGGCCGGTTGATCGTGATCAGGGTGACCGGCCCGTCTTGCGCGTAGGTCAATTGGTCGTACATGATCCAATGCTCCCATGACGCTGCTTCAGGCCCGCCTCAATGGGAATCGCGCGCGGGCCGACCACCCGGCCGAGGCCGCGCGACGCGTGCGCGCCGGGGTGGAAGCGTGAGCACCCGCAAGGACTCGGCGTTCCTGTTCGACCTCGACGGGACGCTGATCCGACAGCGTCTACCAGCACGTGATCGCCTGGCGCGAGGCGCTCGAGCAGCTCGGCGTGTCGCTCTCCGTTTGGAAGATCCACCGCCGCATCGGGATGAGCGGCGGCCTGTTCGTGACCGCCCTGCGCCGCGAGCTCGGCGAGGCGCTCGACGACGAGATGATCGCCCGGCTGCCCGACCTGCACGCCGAGGCGTACATGCGCCACTACCCAGGCGTGCGCCCGCTGCCCGGCGCGCGCGAGCCGCTGAGCGGCCTGACCGAGTTGGGGATTCCCTGGGCGATCGCGACCAGCGGGGCGGAGCGCACGGCCGGCCGGGCCCGGGCGCTGCTCGACCTGCCCGACGACGTGCCGATGGTCACGCGCGACCTCGTGCGCTACGCCAAGCCCGACCCCGACCTGTTCCTCACCGCCGCGGCGCGCATCGGCGTCGACATTCGCGACAGCCTCGTGGTGGGCGACAGCGTGTGGGATCTGCTCGCCGCGCGCCGCGCTCGGCATCGGGCTGCTGTCCGGAGGCTACGGCCGGGAGGAGCTGATCTACGCGGGCGCCTTCCGCGTCTACGAGGACCCGGGCGATCTGCTCGCCCACCTGGACGAGGTCGGCGTGCGCAGGCCCGGCTGAGCGCGAGCAGCGGGCTCGGCCGCTGCGCAGCGAGTGCTTACCGCTTGCGGCCCGGGCTGCCCGGAGGAACCAGCAGGGCGGCGCCGATCGCCCCGCCCAGGTCGCCCAGCTGCGCGAGCGCCACGCGCGGCGGGTGTTGGTCCTGGAACAGGTGCGGGAGCATCGCGTCACGGATGCGCTCCACGTACGGCTCGCCCAGCCGAGTGCCGAGCCCGCCGCCGATCACGACGGTCTCGACGTCGAGCAGGTTCACCGCGGACGCGACCCCGGCCCCCAGGGCAGCGAGCGCGCGCTCGACCAGTTCGATGGCGAGCTCGTCCTCCGCCTCGAGCGCCCGCGCCCACACCCCGGAGGTGAGCCTGGTGCGGCCGCGCTTCTCCATGATCTTGAAGAGGTCGGTCTTGTGTCCTCGCTCGTGCAGGCGGCGGGCGCGGATCTCCATCGCGCCACGGCCGGCGTAGGCCTCCATGCAGCCGCGCCGCCCGCACGTACAGTGGGCGCCGTCGACTTTGACCACCACGTGGCCCAGCTCGCCGGCGGCGCCGCGGCCCTCCCACGGCTCGCCGTGCAAGACCAGGCCGCCGCCCACGCCGGTGCCCCACCAGACGCCGAGCAGCGACTTGGACCGCCGCGCCACACCGAGGACGTACTCGGCGTTGACGCCGACGGTCACGTCGTTGTCCACGTACGCGCGCGTCCCGGCCAGCGTCTTGAGGCCCGCCGCGACCTGAATCGGAGCGCCCTCGCCGGGCAGGTTGCGCGCGCCCGTGACCACGCCGCTCCGCGTGTCGATAGCCCCCGGCGACCCGACGCCCACGCCGGCGAGCTCCGTCATCTCGACTCCGGCGTCGGCGCAGGCCGAGCCCATCGTCGAGACGAGCGCGAGGACGACGTCGTGCGCGCCGTCCGTGGTCGGCGTGGCGCTGCGCGCCTGTCCGATCACCGCGCGGCGCCCGTCCAGCACGACGGCCTGGATCTTGGTGCCGCCGAGGTCCAATCCGCCGACCAGGCGGCGCCGGGGTGGGCTCATGCGCCCATTCTTGCCGACGAAGGCAGCGTTGCGCGCGTGCTGCTTGAAATCGGGCGCCTCGAAGCGCGATTTGATGGGCTCGTCGAGCACGCTCGGCGCTGCCGTCAAAGGTGAATGCCCGGTGACGGCGCTTGCTTGTTGGGCCTCCCGGGGATAGGAATCCACCCGTGGTCCTCGGCGTCGACGTTGGCGGAACGAAGGTCGCCGTGGCAGCGGTCGACGGCGTGACCGTGCTCGAGGCGACCGAGGATCGCACGATCACGCACACCACCGAGGCGCTCCTCGACGGGATCGAGGCGGTCGTGCGGCGCATGATCGACAAGGTCGGAGAGCCGGAGGCGATCGGCGTCGGAGTGCCGTCGCAGATCGACTACGCCACCGGCACGGTCGAGACCAGCGTCAACATCCCGCTCACCGGCGTGCCGCTGCGCGAGGAGCTGGGCCGGCGCTTCGGCCTGCCGGTGTTCGTCGACAACGACGCCAACTGTGCGGCCCTGGCCGAGGCGCACATCCTGGGCGAGGACAACCTGGTGATGCTCACCCTCGGCACCGGCGTGGGCGGCGGCGTCGTGACCGGCGGGATGACGTTCCGGGGCGCGCACGGGCTCGGGGCCGAGCTGGGTCACGTGACGCTCAACCCCGACGGCCCGCCCTGCCCGGGCAACTGCCCGAACCGCGGCTGCATCGAGGCGTACTGCTCGGGGCAGGCACTCGAGCGCGACGCCACGGAACTGGCCCAGGACAAGCTCGACAGCCGTCTGGCGACAGCGATCGGCGACGACGGCAAGGTCTCCGGGCGCGAGCTCGTGGAGGCGGCGGAGGCGGGCGACAGCGATGCGCTGCTGATCTTCGACAACTTCGCGCGCATGCTGGGCGTGGCGATCGCCGGCTACGTGAACGTGTTCGAACCGGACCGGCTCACGATCGGCGGCGGGCTCTCGCGGGCGAGCCACCTGTTCCTCGAGCGGGCGATCCAGGAGGCGAACGCCCGCGCGCTGCCGGCGCTGCTGCGTCGGACCAAGATCGCGCTCGCTGAAGGCGGGGCGGACGCCGGAGTGATCGGCGCAGCGGTGCTGGCGGGCCAAGAGGTGGCCGCGCAGAAAGCTGCGCGATACTCCAAGGCCGCACGCGACAACGACTGAAGGGATCGAATGACGACCGGTGGCGCCCAGGTGGACGAGCTCTCCATCAACACGATCCGCACCCTTTCCATGGATGCGGTCGAGAAGGCGAAGTCGGGGCACCCCGGCGCGCCGATGGCGCTCGCCCCGCTGGCCTACGTGCTCTACACGCGGGTGATGAGGCACAACCCGGCGGACGCGGAGTGGTTCGACCGCGACCGCTTCGTGCTCTCCGCCGGCCACGCCTCGATGCTGCTGTACTCGTCGCTCTACCTTGCGGGCTACGGGCTGACCCTCGACGACCTCAAGAACTTCCGCCAGCTCGGCAGCCCTACCGCCGGGCACCCGGAGCGCGGCGACGCCGCCGGGATCGAGGCCACCACGGGCCCGCTCGGCCAGGGCATCTCGATGGCCGTCGGCCTGGCGCTCGCGGAGGCGATGCTGGCGGCCCGCTACAACCGCCGTGGCCACGACCTGATCGACCACCGGACATTCACGATCGCCAGCGACGGCGACATGCAGGAGGGGGTCGCCTCCGAGGCCTGCTCGCTCGCCGGCCACCTGGGCCTGGGCAAGCTGACCGCGTTCTACGACAACAACCACATCCAGCTCGCCGGTGAGACGGCGATGGCGTTCTCCGAGGATGTCGGCAAGCGCTTCGAGGCATACGGGTGGCACGTGCAGGACCTCGGCGAGGACCTCTCGCTCAAGCGCATCGAGCAGGCGATCGAGGCCGCGGGCGAGGCCACAGAGCAGCCGTCGCTGGTCATGCTGCGCACCCATATCGGCTACGGCGCGCCGAACAAGCAGGACACCAGCGCGGCGCACGGCTCGCCGCTCGGCGAGGACGAGGTGCGGCGGACCAAGGAGGCCTACGGCTGGGACCCCGACGCCCAGTTCTTCGTGCCCGACGAGGTGCTCACCCACTTCCGGGAGGCAGCGGGGGAGCGCGGCGCGCGCGCCGAGGCGGAGTGGAACGAGCGCGCCGAGGCCTACCGCGCCGAGCACCCCGACGCATGGGAGGAGCTGTCGCTCGTGATCGAGGGGCGGCTGCCAGACGGCTGGGACTCCGATGTGCCGAAGTTCCGCCCCGAGGACGGCGCGATCGCCACCCGCAAGGCGTCCCAGACCGTGATCCAGTGGGCGGGCGAGCGGGTCCCGCACCTGGTCAGCGGCTCGGCCGACCTCGAGCCCTCCACGCTCACGGTTATCGACGACGGGGGTTCGGTGGAGAAGGGCGACTACTCCGGCCGCAACGTCCACTACGGCGTACGCGAGCACGGCATGGGCGCGATCGTGAACGGGCTCACCCTGCACGGCCTGAAGGCGTTCGGCTCCACCTTCTTCAACTTCTCGGATTACATGAAGGGCGCGATCCGGCTCTCGGCGATCATGGAGCTGCCGGCGATCCACGTGTTCACCCACGACTCGATCGGCCTGGGCGAGGACGGCCCGACCCACCAGCCGGTAGAGCAGCTGGCGCACCTGCGCGCCACGCCGAACCTCTACATGGTGCGGCCCGCGGGGGCGAACGAGACGGCGCTGGCCTGGCGCTTCGCGATCGGGCAGACGAGCATGCCCGTCGCGTTCGCGCTCAGTCGCCAGGGGCTGCCGGTCTCGAACCCGAGCGGGATCCCCGACGACGCCATCCACCGCGGTGCCTACGTGCTGCGCGACTCGTTTCGGGATGGCGACCCCGACCTGATCCTGATCGGGACCGGCTCCGAGGTGCACATCTGCACGGCGGCCGCCGACCTGCTCGAGGCCGACGGGATTTCCACGCGCGTGGTGTCGGCGCCTTGCCTGGAGCGCTTCGCCGAGCAGGACGCCGACTACATCGACAGCGTGCTGCCGCCGGGCGTGCGGGCGCGTGTGTCCGTCGAGGCGGCCTCCACCTTCGGGTGGTCGCAGTGGACGACCGACGACGGCGACCAGGTCGGCATGACCAGCTTCGGCGCCTCCGCCCCGCAGCCGCAGCTGTACGAGCACTTCGGCTTTACGGCCGAGAACGTGGCCGTGCGCGGGAAGTCGGTAGTCGAGCGGCTCGGGGCGAGGGCATGAGCGTCGAAGGCGGTCGGCGCGCGCCCGGCCGAGCCGGGCGCGTGCCGCAAGGCGGAGTCAACTCGCGGCTGGCCGCGCTGACGGCGGCCGGCACGAGCGTCTGGCTCGACCAGATCCGGCGCAGCCTGATCACGGGCGGCGAGCTCGAGCGGCTGATGCGCGAGGACTCGCTGCGCGGTGTCACCTCCAACCCGGCCATCTTCGAGAAGGCGATCCTCGGCTCCACCGACTACGACGAGCAGGTGGCCGAGCTGGCCGCGAAGGGCCTCGACGCTCGTCAGATCTACGAGGAGATCGCGATCATGGACGTGCGGCTCGCCTGCGACGTCCTGCGCCCCGTCTGGGACGAGGCCGAAGGTGCCGACGGCTTCGTATCGCTCGAGGTCGAGCCCGCCTTTGCGCACGGGACCGAGCCCACGCTCGCCCAGGCGCGCGACTTCTGGCAGCGCGTGGACCGCCCCAACCTGATGATCAAGATCCCCGGCACCGAGGAGGGTGTGCCGGCGATCGAGGAGGCGATCGCCTCCGGCATCAACGTGAACGTGACGCTGCTGTTCAGCGTCGAGTCCTACACGACCATCGCCGAGGCCTACATCCGCGGCATGGAGCGCCGCGCCGACGCGGGCGAGCCGCTGAACGTGCACTCGGTGGCGAGCTTCTTCGTCTCGCGCGTGGACACGGAGGTGGACAAGCGCCTGGCCGAGCTCGAGCGCGAGGACCTGCGCGGGGTCGCGGCGGTCGCCAACGCGCGCGCGGCCTACATGAAGTTCAAGGAGCTCTTCCTCGGCCCCCGCTTCGCCGCCCTGCGCGAGGCGGGCTGCCCGGTTCAGCGCCCGCTCTGGGCGTCGACGGGAGTGAAGGACGCGCATTACCCAGAGACCAAGTACGTCGAGACGCTGGTGGCGCCGCACACGGTCAACACGATGCCGATGCCGACGGTGCTGGCCTGCGAGGAGCAGCTCCAGGTGACCGGGGCGACCGCCGACCAGGACCCGGCCCCCGAGCTCGAGGCGCTGGCCGAGGCGGGCATCGACATGGGCGATGTCACCAAGAACCTGCTGCGGGAGGGGATCGAGAAGTTCGTCGAGCCCTTCGACAAGCTGATCGCCAGCGTGGAGCTGACCCGCGAGGGCATCGTCACCGGCCGCCCGCCGACGATCGCGTCGTCGATCCCGGACGACCTGGAGCCGGTGCTGATCGAACGCGTCAAGCAGGCCCAGGCTGAGGGCGTGGCCAGGCGCATCTGGCAGCACGACGAGTCGCTCTGGGGCGGCCCCGGAGTGCCAGAGATCGCCAACCGGCTCGGCTGGCTGACGATCAGCGAGAAGATGCTCGAGCACGCGTCCGAGCTCCACGAGTTGCGGGAGCAGCTCAAGTCGGAGGGGTTCACCGACGCCGTTCTGCTCGGCATGGGCGGCTCGAGCCTCGGCCCTGAGGTGATCCGCCGTTCCTACGGCCAGATCCCGGACGGACTGCGGCTGTACGTGCTGGACTCGACCGACCCGGGTGCGGTGCTCGAGGTGGAGCAGTCGGTGGACCTGGAGACCACGGCGTTGCTCGTCTCGTCGAAGTCCGGCGGCACGATCGAGACGCTCTCGCAGATGCGCCACTTCTACGAGCGCGCCGGCCGCGACGGCAACCGCTTCGTCGCGATCACAGACCCGGGCAGCCCGCTGGTCGACCTGGCCGAGGAGCTCGGCTTCCGGCACGTGTTCGAGAACGACCCCGACATCGGCGGGCGCTCCTCCGTGCTGTCCTACTTCGGGCTCGTGCCCGCCGCGCTGGCGGGCGTGAACATCGAGGCGATGTTGCACCGCTCCCAGGTGGCGGAGCAGAACTGCGCCCAGTTCGGCGACAGCCAGTCGAATTCGGGCCTGTGGCTCGGGGTCGCGCTCGGCGAGCTGGCGCTGCAGGGTCGCGACAAGGCGACGTTCGTGGTGTCAGAGCCGATCTCGAGCCTCGGGCTCTGGGTCGAGCAGCTGATCGCGGAGTCCACCGGCAAGCAGGGCAAGGGGATCCTGCCGGTGGCCGGCGAGCCGCTCGGCAAGCCCGAGGCCTACGGCGACGACCGCGTGTTCGTCTACCTGCGCGATCCGGCCAAACCGGACGCCGAGCAGGACGCCGCGATGGACGCGCTGGCCAGGGCCGGCCACCCCACCGTGACGCTCGCGGTCCATGGCGCCGCCGACCTGGGCCGGATCTTCTTCTTCGCGGAGTTCGCGGTCGCGGTGGCGGGCTGGGTGCTGGGGATCAACCCCTTCGACCAGCCCAACGTGCAGGAGGCCAAGGACAACACGGCCAAGGTGCTCGCGGCCGGCGAGCTGCCCGAGGTCGATCCCGGCGACCCCAAGGAGCTGTTCACCCAGGCGCATCCGCCGCACTACGTGGCGATCATGGCGTACGTCAAGCCGTCGGACGAGTTCGACGCCGCGATCGCTGAGATGCGCACGCGCATCCGTGGCCACACGAAGGCCACCACCACGTTCGGCTACGGCCCGCGCTTCCTGCATTCCACCGGCCAGTACCACAAGGGCGGCCCGCCGAACGGCCTGTTCCTCCAGTTCGTGCAGGACGGAGACGAGGATGTCGAGATCCCAGAGGCGGGGTACGGCTTCCGCCACCTAAAGAACGCGCAGGCGATCGGCGATCTCCTGACACTGCGCGACCATGGCCTGCCGGCGGTGCAGATCCGCCTCGAAGGCGATCCCGCGGATGCCGTAAGGAGGCTTCCCTGATGCAGCTCGGGTTCATCGGTCTCGGAAAGATGGGCGGGAACATGGTGCACCGCATCCATCGCGACTCCGACCACCAGTGCGTGGCGTTCGACTTCAACGAGGACGCCGTGCGGGAGGCCGAGGGCGTCGGGGCCGGCGGGGCGTCGTCGCTCGAAAACCTGGTCTCCAAGCTCGAGGCCCCGCGCTCGGTCTGGATCATGGTGCCGGCAGGCGACCCCACCGAGCAGACCGTCGAGACGCTCGCCGCGCTGCTCGCGCAAGGCGACACGATCATCGACGGCGGCAACTCCCGCTGGACCGACGACAAGCGCCGCCAGGAGGCGCTGCGCGAGAAGGGGCTCCACTACGTGGACGTGGGGGTGAGCGGCGGCGTCTGGGGCCTCGAGGTCGGCTACTGCATGATGGTCGGCGGCGACGACGAGGCCGTCGAGCGCCTGGCGCCGATCCTCGACGTGCTGGCGCCGCCGACCACTGAGGAGCATGGGCCGGGCTGGGGGCACTTCGGCCCGACCGGCGCCGGGCACTACGTGAAGATGGTCCACAACGGCGTGGAGTACGGGATGATGCAGGCCTACGCCGAGGGCTTCTCGCTCTTCGACGCCTCCGAGTACGAGCTCGACAACGCGAAGGTCGCCCACCTCTGGATGCAGGGCTCGGTCGTGCGCTCGTGGCTGTGCCAGCTGGCCGCGCGCGCCTTCGAGATGGAGGGCAATGACCTCGGCCGGCTGGAACCCTGGGTGGAGGACTCTGGCGAGGGCCGCTGGACCGTCGAGGACGCGATCGACAAGCGCATCCCAACGCCGGTGATCACGACCTCGCTGTACGAGCGCTTCTCGTCGCGCGGCCAGAACGCCTTCGCCGCGAAGGTCAACGCGGCGCTCCGCAACCAGTTCGGCGGGCACGCGTTGCACGCCGCCGACCCCGTGGCGCAGAAGCAGCCACACGCGGAGTAGCCCGATGGCGGTCGCCGAGCGGGGCAACCCACTCGTCGAGGGCCTGGAGCGGCTCCCGATCCACCCGACGTCGATGGTCATCTTCGGCGGCACCGGCGACCTCGCCCATCGCAAGCTGCTGCCGGCGATTTACAACATCGCGCACGAGGGGGCGCTGCCCGAGCGCTTTAACCTGATCGCGGTGTCGCGGTCGGACATCGCGCACGACGACTACCGCGCGATGGCGCGCGAGTCGATCGAGAAGTACTCGCGCCGCACGCCCGACCCCCAGGTGCTGAACAAGCTGCTGGAGCAGGTCCGCTACGTGCCGGGCACCTTCGACGACGACTCCGTCTACGAGCGGCTCGACGAGCAGCTCAAGGAGTTCGACAAGGAAGCCGGCATCGCGTTCAACCGGCTCTTCTACCTCTCTACGGCGCCGACGTTCTTCCCTGTGATCGTCGGCAAGCTGGGCGACCACGGTCTCAGCCGCCATGGGGAGGGCGAGGTGCGAGCGGTGATCGAGAAGCCGTTCGGTACGCGTTTGGCCGAGGCGCTCGAGCTGAACCGCCAGGTGTTGTCGGTGCTCGACGAGTCGCAGGTCTTTCGCATCGACCACTACCTGGGCAAGGAAACCGTCCAGAACATGCTGGCGTTCCGCTTCGCGAACGGCATGTTTGAGCCGATCTGGAACCGCAACTACATCGACTATGTCCAGATCACCGCGGCCGAGGACCTCGGCATCGGCAGCCGCGCGGGCTACTACGACACGTCCGGCGCGCTGCGCGACCTGGTGCAGAACCACATGCTCCAGCTGCTCACACTGCTGTGCATGGAGCCGCCGGTTACCTTCACCGCCGACGACGTGCGCGACGAGAAGGTCAAGGTGCTGCACTCGATCAAGCCGGTCGATCCGGATTGCACGGTGCGCGCCCGCTACACGGCCGGCATGGCCGAGGGCAAGGAGGTGCCGGCGTACCTGGAGGAGGAGGGCGTTCCGCAGGACTCCCAGACCGAGACGTACGCGGCGCTCCGGCTGGAGGTCGACAACTGGCGCTGGGCCGGCATCCCGATCTACATGCGCACGGGCAAGCGCGTGGCCCGGAAGGTCACGGAGATCGCGATCACGCTGAAGCCGGTGCCGCACCTGGCGTTCGAGTCGGAGGGCTCGATCGGAGTGCAACCGAACCAGCTGGTGCTGACGATGCAGCCCAACGAGGGCGTGGCGCTGTCGCTCGGCGCGAAGATCCCGGGCACGCGCATGCGCATCCGGCCGGTGAACATGGAGTTCCTCTATGGCACGGCCTTCCTGTCGCAGTCGCCCGAGGCCTACGAGCGGCTGATCCTGGACGCGATGCGGGGCGACGCCACGCTGTTCACGCGCGACGACGAGGTCGAGGCCCAGTGGCGCGTGATCGACCCGATCCTCGAAGCGTGGTCGAAGGGCTCCCCTCCGCTGGTCGAGTACACGGCCGGCTCGGCGGGGCCCGAGGAGGCCAACAAGCTGCTCGAGCCGGGTCACAGGTGGCGGGCGATCTGACGGCCGAGGTGCGGTTCTCGTGACCGACGCCGGCGGCATCTGGAGCGAGGCGAACACAACGCCGGGCGCGATCGACTCCGCCATCCGCCAGCTGCTCCAGGAGCAGTACGCACGCGACGAGGCGTGCGCCCCCGCACGCGTTCTGAACCTCGTCGTGGTGGTCGACCGGGAGTGGCGCGGCGAGGTCCTCAACCGGCTCGAGCGCGTAGGCCGGTATCACCCCTCGCGCCTGATCCTGTGCGCCGTCGAGGAGGGGCGGACGACGATCGACGCGACGGTGGCGATCACGATTGAGGACCACGCGCCCGGCGAGCCGGGGCTCGTTCGGGAGCGCATCGTGCTCGACCTGGGGCCGCGCCACCTCGAGGGGCTGGACACGATCGTCGACCCGCTGGTGGTCACGGACATCGCGACGGTCACGTGGTCGCCTCACGGCCACCCGGAGGCGGTAGACGCCCTGCTGCATCTCTCACAGGTGATCCTGGTCGACTCGATCAACGAGTTCGACCCTGGCGCGGCCGTCGACCGCGCCCGCGACCTCGCCCAGGAGGCGTACATCGTGGACCTCGCCTGGTTGCGCTCGACGCCGTGGCGCGAGCGCGTGGCGTCCACGTTCGACCCGCCGCAGTGGCGCGAGGAGCTGGGACGGATCGACTCGGTAACGGTGCGCCACTCGCCCCAGTCGGCGGTGGCCGGGCTGCTGTTCTGTGGCTGGCTGGCGGCGCGGCTGGGGTGGGAACCGGGCTCGCTGCTGAGCGCCGACGGCTCGCTGCATGGAAAGGCGCACGGGCGCCGCCAGGACGTGTCGTTGAAACTGGAGCCCGATCCCACGATGTCGGTGCCGGGCCTGGCCGGCGTCGAGCTGGGCACGGCCGGCGGAATGAGCATCGCTCTGGATCGCGGCCCGGGTGGCCTGACCGCGCGGCGCCGGGACCGCAAGGGCAAAGAGTCGACATGGACGGTCCTCGGCGCCTCGCGCGGCGAGGCCGGGATCCTGGGCGAAGGGATCCGCCAGGCGCTGCTGCGCGACCCCGTGTACGCGGCGGCGCTGGGGCGCGCCGAAGCGATGGTGGGGTAGCGCGCCTCGCTAGCAGGAGCTGTACATGCCGTCGCAAGAGCTCGACGGCGAGATCGCCGCCGGGGTCGCGTTCTGGGGCTATGAGGCCGAACGGCGCGCTGGTGGGCATCATGGGCGTCCAGCCGGTGCGCGACGTCGACCTGATCCGTCACGCCTATGTCTCACCCGGCAGCCAGGGGCAGGGCGTCGGCGCGCGCTGCTCGAGCATCTCACGCGCTCGGCCACGCGGCGCATGCTCGTCGGCACCTGGGCAGCCGCCGACCGAGCGATCAGCTTCTACCGCCGTCACGGCTTCGAGCAGGTCTCACCAGAGCGCACGTCCGCTCTGCTCAAGACCTACTGGGCCATTCCGGACCGCCAGATCGAGACTTCGGTGGTGCTCGCAAATCCGCCGCTCGACGCCGGCTTATGAGCTCCAGCTTGGCGGCGCGCGGGAGCCGCTTGATGCGGGCCTCTTCTCGAAGCGCGGCGGAGCGATCGGCGACCGGCATGACCGCGGCCAGCTCGATCGGGGAGCGGCTGCGCGTGTAGCGGCTGGCGGTCCCCTTGTGGTGAGCCGCCAGGCGCTGCTGGACATCGGTCGTCCAGCCGCAGTAGATGCTGCCGTCGGCGCACCGCAGCAGGTAGACGTAAGGCATGCCCGGGCTTTCGCTGGGGGCCCGAGTGGACCTCCTACCGGGCGAGCAGCTCCGGCGAGGGATCGACGTACTCGTCGAAGCGAACAAGGACGCCGTCGTCAACGGTCCAGGGCGTGCACGAAGCCGTAGCTGGCCCGCCGGCCGTCGAGCGTGCCGCCCGCTCGTCCGATGGCGCACACGCGATCGCCGGACACGACCAGGTCGTCGATCTCGAGGGAGAAGCCCTCGTTCCTCCACGAGTAGGGGCCGGCGTCGTTGGATCGGCGCCAGCCTCTCACGTGTCGCTAGAGCGGCGGGATGTTCTGGTTTCGGCGCAGCACGTTGTCGGGGTCGTACCGCGTCTTCAGCGCCTGGAGACGCGCGAAGGTCTCCTCGCCGAAGGCGGCACGCACACGCTCGATCGGCTCGTCGGCCTGCATGTAGTTGACGTAGCCGCCGCTCACCGACCAGGGCTCGATTGCGGCCGCGGTGTCACGCGCCCACCCGATGTGGTCCTCGTCCACGGCGGTGTCCCGCCACGTGGCCATCGCGCTGATGTTGAACGCGGCTTGTCGAAACCCGACAGCCCCGTTGTTCTCCACCTCGGCGTCCTTGGGCGCGCCGTGCAGCGATTCGAACAGCACCTGTCCGGGCGGCCGCCCCAGCGCGGCCATGCGGCGGAGCAGCTCGTCGAGCAACTCGTCCGGGAGCTCACGCACGAAGGTGCTCTTCCAGTAGTTGCGGTCCTCGCCATATGGGGGGTTGAACACGTGCTGCTGGGCGAGGAACGAGTGCGGGTGAACGCCGTGGTCGACAAGTCCGGGCGCCGAGCGCAGCGAGCGCAGCTCCTCGGGGTCGTCCTCCGCGCCTGTGTAGCAGGGCGCGACGATGAGGATCGGCTCCAGCGAGTCGTCCGCCGCAAGCACGGCGCCGCAGCTGAGGTCCCGAGGTGCGCGTGCCACCAGGTCGCGAAAGCGGCGAAGCGCCTCCGAGACGCCTTTGCCGGCGTAAACGAGGCGACCGCCGATGACTCTTTCGAGCGGGTGAAGGCGGAACTCCAGGCGCGTCGCCACGCCGAAGTTGCCGCCTCCGCCGCGGATCCCCCACAGGAGGTCGCTGTTCTCGTCCGCCGTCGCGTGAACCACGGAGCCGTCGGGAGTGACGAGCTCGGCGCCAACGAGGTTGTCGCAGGTCAGCCCGTGCTGGGCGGTCAGGTGGCCGATCCCGCCGCCGAAGGTGAGACCGGCCACTCCGGTCGACCCGACGACGCCTCCGGGGGTGACGAGGCAGCAGGCCTGCGTAGCGGAGTCGAAATCGAGCCAGGTCGCGCCATCCTCGGCGCGGGCGGTCCGCGCGTCGCCGTTCACGTCGACCCTGCGCATGAGCGAGAGGTCGATAGCAAGCCCGCCGTCGCAGACGCAGTGTCCGGCGGGGTTGTGCCCGCCACCCCGCACGGCGACTTCCAACGCCTGTGTCCGTGCGAAATCGAGGGCGGTCGCCACATCGTCTGCGCCGAAGCACCGCACGATGACGGCCGGCCGGCGATCGACGAGGGCGTTGAAGCAGCGGCGCGCATCGTCGTACCCGGCATCGACGGGGGCGATGATGGCGCCCGCCACAGACCGCCGCAGCTCGGCCAGGCTCTTTTCGGTCACGGCTTTTCCTTTCGCTCGTCGGCTCATTGGGACGTTTGCATGTGAGACCGGCGAAGGTCGGCGAACTAATCGAAGTGAGAAGGTGCGCCCATGACCAGCACGATCGAGGTGGTGGACAGCGGCCGGCTCACCGCCTTCTCGTTCGAGGACCTCATGCGCTACCACGGCCCGGGCTCGCCCCGGCGGTGTGGCTCACGCCTTCAAGGTCCTCGAACGCGCTCTCCCGCTGCTTGATCCGGACGGTCCCTGCGAGCGCCGCGAGATCGTCGTGGAGACCGCGTTCGGGGGACCTGGCGCCCGCGATGCCTTCGAGTTGGTCACCCGTGCGGTGACCGGTGATCGGTTCCAGGTTGACGCCGGGCTCGCGCGTCCTGAGCGCGGCCGCACGCTCGAGCGCTTCGTCTTTCGGCTCCGCTACCGGGAGCGCAGCCTCACGCTTGCCCTCCGGGAGGGGTTCGTGACCGAGGAATTCATCGACCTCGCGCGCACCGAGGAGCGCACCGCAGACCAGGAAAGGCGGCTCGACGTGCTCAAGCTGGAGATGGCCGAGCGCGTGATGGCCCGGCCGGCCGCCGAGGTCTACGACTCAGAGGAGACGCCCAGCGGCGGCGAGAGCTCGTAGCTCAGGCGTGCACACGGCGCAGCTCGGCCTCACCCTCGAGCAGCCGCTCGCGCGCCGCCCGATAATCCGCTGACTCCCCCGGATACGAAGCGCTCATGTGCGCCCCTCGGGGAGCGCGCCGATCTCGCGGTAGTAGTCGATCGCACCGGTCGCCTCGAGGTCCTCCAGGGCCGGTCGCGGTGCTTCGGGCGCATGCACACGCGCGGTGAGGCGAGCGGGGTCGATCGACGAGGTTGTCCCGTAGCTCGTAGAACTTGAGACGGCGGTCCTCCCGCCCCGTCCACTCCCGTTGGGAGCGTGCGCGGCGGTTGAAGGTCCACTCGAGACAGGAGGAACCGCCGTGAAGAAGGTACTTGTTGATGAGGTCGCGTCCGGGCCGGACGCGGCGGAGCTGCCCGAGCGCGTGCAGGAGGCGCTCGGCGAGTTGGCCGGCGCGGCCAGGGAAGGCCTGCTCGCGCTGTCGGTCGGGGTCGGTCTCGGCGTCATGGCCGAGCTGATGCAGGAGGAGGTCGACGAGGTGGTGGGCCCGAAGGGAAAGCACGACCCGCAGCGGGCAGCGGTGCGCCACGGCCGCGAGGCCGGCGAGGTGACGCTCGGCGGGCGCCGGGTCGCGGTCGAACGCCCCAGGGCGCGGACCGCCGACGGCGAGACCGAGGTGGCGCTTGTGACCTACCAGCACTTCGCCGACCGCGATCCGCTCACCCGGCTGGTGTGCGAGCAGATGCTCGCCGGCGTCTCCACCCGTCGCTTTGAGCGCACCCGTGAGCCGGTGGGCTCCGAGGTGGAGCAGCAGGCCCGTTCGACGTCGAAGTCGGCGGTCAGCCGCGAGTTCGTTCAGCGCACGCGCGAGAACCTCGAGGCGCTGATGAGCCGCCGCCTCGACGACGCGCGCCTGGCGGTGCTGATGATCGACGGGATCGACCTCAAGGGCTGCACCAACGTGGTCTGCCTCGGCATCACGACCGACGGGGTGAAGGTCCCACTGGGGCTGTGGGAGGGCTCGACCGAGAACGCCGAGGTGGCGACCGCGCTGCTGGCGGACCTGGTCGACCGCGGACTCGATGTCGAGCAGGGGGTGCTCTGCGTGCTCGACGGCGCGAAGGCGCTCAGGAAGGCGGTCCGCGACGTGCTCGGCGTCCATACCCCGGTGCAGAGATGTGTTCGCCACAAGGAGCGCAACGTCCTCGCGCACCTGCCCGAGCGCGACCGCCAGGCCGTGAAGCGCCGGCTGCGCAAGGCCTGGCGCGAGGTTGACCATGACCGGGCGCTCACCGAGCTGCGGGCACTCGCCGGCGAGCTCGACCGCTCGCATCCCGGCGCGGCCGCCTCGCTGCGCGAGGGGCTGGAGGAGACGCTCAGCGTCACCCGCGTCGGCATCCGCGGCAAGCTCAAGCAGACCCTCGAGTCGACGAACCCGTGCGAGTCGATGATCGAGTGCGTCCGTCGCAGCGCCCGCAACGTCAAGCACTGGCAGTCCGGCGAGATGTGCCTGCGCTGGACAGCCGCCGGGATGCTCGAGGCCGAGCAACAATTTCGCCGCGTCATCGGCTACCGCGACCTCGCCAAGCTCGCGACCGCGGTCGAGCGAGAAGCAGCTCAGGCCGCCACCCCGACCCCGACCAAGGAGGGCGCTCTCACACCCGCATGAGATAATCACTCGTGGACCGCCGTCGCGAAGTTCCACGACGCGCGGGACATCCTCCG
>JACCSF010000391.1 GCA_013813135.1 Thermoleophilaceae bacterium
CGGAGGAGTACACATCGAGTTCACCGGAGAAGACGTGACCGAGTGCCTCGGCGGCTCGGAGGCCGTACTCGAGGAGCAGCTCGACCACCGCTACGAGACTCTCTGCGACCCACGCTTGAACGGCCGCCAGTCGCTGGACCTCGCATTCCGCGTCGCCGAGCTGATGCGAACCGTTTGACGGTCGGCTGGTCATGCGGCTAGCCGTCGTCGGGACTGGGCTGATCGGCACCTCCGCGGGCCTCGCGGCGCGGCGGGTGGGCATCGAGCAAGTCGCGGGCTGGGACGAAGACCCTGCCGCACTCGAGGTAGCCGCGGAGCGAGGCGCCGTGAAGCCCGCCGGCTCGCTCGCCGAGGCGCTGCGCGAGGCGGAGATCGCTCTCGTCGCCGTCCCGGTCTCGGTGCTGCCGGCCGTTGTGCACGACATCCTCGAGTCTGCTCCCGGCGGGTGCACCGTCACCGATGTCGGCTCGACGAAGGGGTCCGTCTGCGCGGCTGCCGGGGACGACCCGCGCTTCGTAGGTGGCCATCCGATCTGCGGGGCCGAGGCGCGCGGGCCCGGTCGGGCGAGCGCGGATCTCTTCGAGGGCGCCACCTGGTTCCTGACGCCACTCGCGGCGACCGAACCCGAGCGCTACAAGGCCGTCCACGCGCTCGTCGCGGCACTCGGCGCGCGCCCGGTCGCCATCGACCCAGCCGCGCACGACCGGTTGGTCGGGGTGACGAGCCACCTCCCTCATGCGCTCGCGAACGTCCTGCTCAACCAGGCGGGGGCCGCGCGCGTCGAAGGGCACGATCCGCTGCTGACAGCGGGTGGCGCACTTCGAGATATGACCCGGATCGCCGGCGCGAACCCGCGCATCTGGGTCGACATCTTCCTGGAGAACCGCGTTTCGCTGGCGGCGGCCCTCGCTGAGCACCGTCGCCGCGTCGGACAGCTCGAGGCCGCACTCGCGGAGGGCGACGCGGGGTTTCTCGCCCGTTGGATCGGCGAGGCGAGCGGCAACCGCCGCCGGATGCTCGAAACGGCGTACGAGGACGCGGGCGCGCTGCACCGCCTGCGCGTGCACGTTCCCGACCGTCCGGGTGTCCTCGCCGGCATCTTCCAGGCGCTCGGCGCCGAGCGGATCAACGTCAGCGACTTCGACCTGGAGCACCTCTCGCCGGAGCGCGGGGGCACGCTCACGATCCTCGTGACCGGAGAGGACGACGCGTCCCTCGCGGCGGCGCTGCTCGAGGCACAGGGCTACGGGGTCGTCGTCGCGCCCGTGATCGAGGAGTGAGGATCGAGCCGGCAGGACGGCTCGCGGGCCACGTCACCGTTCCCGGCGACAAATCGATCTCCCACCGGGCCGTGCTGATCGCCTCGATATGCGAGGGCGAGACGCTGATCCGCGGCTTCGGACGCTCGGAGGACACCGAGAGGACCGTTCGCGCTGTCCGCTCGCTCGCTGTCCGCGTCGAGGAGCTCGAGGTGAACGAGCTCGTCGTGCACGGCGTCGGGTTCCGCGGTCTCGAGGCGCCCGACGGGCCGATCGACTGCGGTAACGCGGGAACGCTGGTGCGGCTGCTGGCCGGGATCCTCGCCGGGCAGGAGGGGCAGCAGTTCGAGCTTGTCGGCGACGAGTCGCTGAGCACGAGGCCGATGAACCGCATCGCCGAGCCGCTCACGCGTATGGGCACCGGCGTGGAGACCGACCGCGGGCGTCTGCCGCTCGGCATCGAGGGTAGGCCGCTGCGCGGGATCACCTACGAGCTGCCGGTGGCGAGCGCGCAGGTCAAGTCCTGCATCCTCCTCGCGGGCCTGTACGCGCAGGGCGAGACGATCGTCATCGAGCCCGTACCGACACGCGACCACACCGAGTCGCTGCTCGAGATGGCGGGGGCGCGTGTCGACCCGCGTCCGAACCGCGTGACCGTCTGGCCGGCTGAGCACCTCGCGCTAGGGGGACTCGAGGTCCCGGGCGACTTCTCTTCGGCGGCTCCATTCATCGTCGCGGCGACGCTTCTGAAGGGCTCGGAACTGCACGTGAACGCCGTCAACCTGAACCCGCGGCGCACGGGACTGCTCCGGATCCTCGAGCGGATGGGCGCCCGCGTCGCCATTCGCAAGCCGCGCCGCATCTGCGGCGAGCCTGCGGGCGATCTCGTGGTCAGGCACTCGGAGCTCACTGCTACCGACGTCACCGGCGACGAGGTGCCGGCCGCGATCGACGAGCTGCCGCTCTTCGCGCTCGCGGCCGCGTGTGCGTCGGGTGAGAGCGTTCTTCGCGGGGCTGCAGAGCTACGAGCCAAGGAGAGCGACCGGATCGAGGCGCTCGTCGAGGGGCTGAGCGCGCTCGGGGCGGACATCCAGGCGACGCCCGACGGCTTTCGCGTGCGCGGCGTTTCGGGTCGCCTCCAAGGGGGCGCGATGGCGAGCCGAGTCGACCATCGGATCGCCATGGTCGCCGGGGCCGCAGGCCTGATGTCAACGGAGGGGGTCGAGATTGGCGACCCCGGCGCGGTGGCAGTGAGCTTCCCCGGCTTCTTCGATCTCCTGGAGACCCTGATACACGCCCCCTGAGCCGTGTCGCTGATGTCGCTTACGCGATGTGTTGCAGCCACTCCGCCCAGCGCTCGTCGAGTCCGGTGACCGCGGCGCGGTAGGCCCCGTGCAGCTCGCGGGTGACCGGGCCGACGCCGATCTCGACGTCGTCGACGGCGCGGACGGGTGTCACCTCGGCGGCGGTACCCGTCATGAACACTTCGTCTCCCAGAAGAAGGTCGGACCGGATCAGGCTCGTCTCCTCGACGACGTGTCCGAGATCGCGCGCGAGCGTAGTCACCGAGTCGCGGGTGATGCCAGGGAGGATCGAGGTCGAGAGCGGCGG
>JACCSF010000422.1 GCA_013813135.1 Thermoleophilaceae bacterium
GCCCTGAAGAGCGCGTTCCCCTAATACGCCAGCGTTGGGGTAGGGGATGCGGGGCCAACGCGGTGTCGCCCCTCTGCCTCACCGCGCCCTGAAGAGCGCGTTCCCCTAATACGCCAGGCGGCCGAACTTGTCGCGCAGGCGGTGGTAGAAGGTGGCGCCGTGCGCCTGGGCCAGCAGCGACTGGCGCTGCTTGAACTGGATCTTCATCGTGGCCTCGGGGGCGAGCGTGCCGATCTGGCGGGCGTCTGTGGACACGTCCACCTCCTCGGAGCGTGAGCGGTTCGTCACCTCGAGCGCGTCGCCGGGGGCCACCACCAGCGCCCGGGCGGTGAGTGTGTGGGGGGCGATGAACGACACCACGTATCCCTCCACGCCCCACGCCAGCACAGGGCCGCCGTTGGCCAGGTTGTACCCCGTGGAACCCGCCGGGGTGGCGACGACCAGTCCGTCGCAGCGCACCTCCCCGAGCTGCTCTCCCTCGACCGAGTAGGCCAGCTCGGCCACCCGGCCGTCCTGGCGGCGGTGGAGGGAAACGTCGTTGATGGCCACCCGCTCGCCCTCCGCCGTCGCGGCGACCAGGCCGGGGAGCTCCATCACGTCGAACTCGCCTCGCAGCGCGCGCCGCACGCCGTCCTCGAGCTCCCACGGCTCGATCGTCGCGAGGAACCCGATCGCGCCGTAGTTGAGGGCGAATACGGGCACGCCGGTGCCCGCGAACTCACGCAGCGCGGTCAGGATCGTGCCGTCCCCGCCGAGCACGAGCGCGAGGTCGGTGCCGGCGTACGGCTGGGGCGCCTCCGCCACACCCTGCACCGCGCCGAACTTGTCCGTCTCCGCCGCCGGCAGCCGCACCTCGACGCCCGCCTCGCCGGCCAGCTCGACGACCCGACGCAGGGCCCCCTCGGTGTCGGCCGGCCTCGTATGGGTGAAGACCGTTATCGAGTGCGGGCTGTCGGTCACGGCTCCGCTCTTCGGGTTGCCGCATCCAGGTCCTCGATCGCCCCCGGCCGACCCGCCTCCGCGAGCCACACGAAGCTCTCGCGGTTGCCCGCCGGCCCTGGCAGGCCCGACGAAGCGAAGCCCAGCACGGCCGCCCTCAGTTCGTCACGGGCGTGGGTCGCCACCGCCACCAGCGCGGCCCGGCGGTCGGTCGGCTCGCGCACCACGCCGCCCTTCCCGACCCGCTCGCGGCCCACCTCGAACTGCGGCTTGACGAGGGCCAGGCAGTCGAAGCTCGGCGCGGCGGCCGCGAGAGCCGCGGGCAGGATCTTGGTGAGGGAGATGAACGAGACGTCGGCGACGATCAGGTCTGGCTGCCAGGGCAGCTCGCCGGGCTCGAGACCGCGGGCGTTGCGGCGCTCGATCACGACCACGCGCGAGTCGTTGCGCAGCGTCCAGTGCAGCTCCCCGTAGGCCACGTCGACCGCGATCACCGCCTCCGCTCCACGCTGAAGCAGGCAGTCCGTGAAGCCGCCGGTGGAGGCGCCCACGTCGAGCGCGCGCCGGCCCTGCGGGTCGATCCCGAAGGCATCGAGGGCGTTGGCGAGCTTCACCCCGCCGCGCGACACGAACGCCGGCCGCTCGGCCACCTCCAGCGGCGCGTCCGAGGCCACCAGCTCGCCGGGCTTGCGGGCCGGGCGGTCGCCGACGCGCACGTCGCCGGCCATCACCGCGGCGGCCGCACGAGTGCGGCTCTCGAACAGCCCGCGCTCGGCGAGCACCGTGTCGAGCCGCCGCTTCGGCATCGCAGGAGAGTACCCGCGGGCGAACTGTGACCGACCTCACACATCGGCCCCAGGGCGTGCGTAGCCTCGATTGCATGATGACTGTCGCAAGGCTCATCTCTCCAGCGCTTCGGTCCGGCCTGCTGATGTCGGCGGGCACCGCCCTGATCGGGATTCCCTTCGCGATCGGGCTGGGCGCCGCGGCGATCGTGACCGGCCTGACGATCGGCGTGCTGATCGTGGCACTCGCCCTTGCCGGCACCGCCCCGAGCGGCCGCGGCACCCTACCGGTCTCAGCGCAGGCGGTCTACGACCGCGGCATCGCGCTCGGTCTGCTGCTGGTGGGCGTGGTCTTCGGGTTCTCCGGTGATCTCGGCGCCGCGCTGCTGTTCGCGACCGCCGGGGTGGCGGCTCTGATCGTCACCTCGATCACGCGCTACAGCACGAGCGCCGCCTAGAAAACTTCCTCTCAGAGTCCACATAGCAGCATTCCTCCCTCGGGAAACGGCCTCGCTTCGGCGGGGCCGTTTTCTTTGGGGGCACGCTCGTTGCCTGGCCTGTAAATTGGCGGACGAACGATCGTTCTCTAAAAGATAGGACTGCCGCCATGCGCATCCGCCGCCTGGGCTGGGCCGGGCTCGAGCTCGAGGCCGATGGTCAGACCGCCGTGGTCGACCTGCTCCAGGACACGACCTGGCTCGAGGGCTTCGTGGGCGCCCCGCGCACCCCGCTGCCCCGGCCGTCGCGGCCAGCGGACCTGGCCCTCGTCACGCACCTCCACGCCGACCACACCGACGCCGGGTCGCTGAAGCGAGCCCTCAAGCCCGGCGCCCCTGTGCTGCGCCCCGCGCCGGCGACCGGCGAGGCGCTCGAGAACGCGGCGCTCGAGCCGGCCGAGACGGGCCTGAGGGAGGCCGGGCTCCACGCGAGGGTCGTCGAGCCCTGGGAAACGATCGATATCGGGCCGTTTCGCAAATCGGCGGTCCCCGCCGCCGACGGGACGGGCGATCCCCAGGTTTCGTGGGTCGTGGCCGCCGGCGAAACGACGGTGCTCCACTGCGGCGACACCCTCTTCCACGGCTGGTGGTGGCGCACGGGGATGCGCTACGGCCCGATCGACATCGCCTTCCTGCCGGTCAACGGCGTGGTGGTGGACTTCCCGCACCGCCAACCGCCGAGCGGGCTGCCCGCCGCGATGACCCCACGAGAGGCAGCCGGGGCGGCGCGTGCCCTGGGCGCGCGCGAGGCGATTCCGATGCACTACGACACCTTCCACCACCCGCCGCTCTACGACGCGGTCGAGGGCGCCGCCGACGCATTCGTCGCGGCCGCCGCGGCGGCGGGGGTCAGCGCTCGCGTCGTCGAGCCGGGCGAGGTGGTGGAGCCGGCGGTGGTCTGAGCCGCGTTCGGCCACCTGCCAGACTGCCCGCTCCGTGGCCACCAACCGCTACGAGACGCGCGTTCGCTGGACGGGCTCGACCGGCCTCGGCTGGGAGAACTACGACCGCACCCACGTCGCGGAGGCGCCCGGGGCCGCGCAGGAGGTCCGCTTGACGACCGGCGAGGGCAAAGGCGATCCGACGATCCTCAACCCGGAGCAGCTGCTGCTGATGGCCGCGTCCTCGTGCCAGATGCTGTGGTTCCTGCACCTCGCCGCCAAGGCCCGCGTGGACGTGGTGGAGTACGAAGACTCGGCCACCGCCCTGATGCCGACAGACCGGAGGCCCGTGCGCATCACCGAGATCACCCTGCACCCGCGCATCGTGGTCGCCGGCGACGCGAGCGAGGAGCGCGTCAGGAAGCTCGCCCACACGGCGCACGAGCACTGTTTCGTCGCCAACAGCCTGAACGCCGAAATGACCCTGCTACCGACCGTCGAGGTACGTACGTGAGCACCCCGGAGCTGCTGCACCGCCTGCTGACCGCCCCCGGCCCGCCCGGCCACGAGGAGGCGCCCGCCGCGATCTGGCGCGCCGCCGCCGAAAAGTTCGCCGACGAGGTCACGGTCGATCGCATGGGCAGCTCCGTCGCCCGCGTCGGGGGACGCGGCGACCGTCCGCTGCTGGCGGTCGTCGGCCACGTCGACGAGATCGCCCTGGTCGTGAGCCATATCACCGACAAGGGCTTCCTGCACGTGAGCGGGTCGGGTGGCTGGGATCCGCAGGTGCTCGTCGGCCAGCGCGTCGAGGTGCTCACGCGCTCGGGCACGGTGCCGGGCGTGGTCGGGCGCAAGCCGATCCACGTGCTCGAGTCGGAGGAGCGCAAGCAGGCCGTGGAGCTGAAGCGCCTGCACGTCGACCTCGGCGTGCGCGACCGCGACGAGGCCCGCTCGCTCGTACGCGAGGGCGACACGATCGTGATCACCGGCGCGCCCTTCGAGCTGCGCGACGACCGGCTGGTCTCGCGCTCGCTCGACAACAGGCTGGGCGTTTACGTCGCCCTCGAGGTGGCTCGACGCGTGAGCGAGGCGGGCGGCGGCGCCGGCCCGGTTGCCGGCGTGGCGGCCGTCCAGGAGGAGATCGGCCTGCACGGCGCCCGCGCGATGGCCTTCGGCCTCGAACCGGACCTGGCCGTGGTGGTCGACGTGACCCACGCGACCGATGCGCCCGGCGTGGACCCCGGTCAGCTGGGCGAGCACGGGCTCGGCACCGGCCCGGTGATCACCCGCGGGGCGATCGTCAGCCGCCCGCTCAACGACCTGGTCGACGCGGCCGCGGAGTCCGTCGGGATCGAGTGCACCACCGAGGCGGCCGGCGGCGCCACCCACACCGACGCCGACGTGGTCCACATGAGCCGCACGGGCGTACCGACCGCGGTCGTCTCGATCCCGCTGCGCTACATGCACTCGCCCGTCGAGATGGTCGAGCTGGGCGACGTGGAGGCCGTGATCGCGGTGATCGCCGCGCTGGCGCTGCGACTGGAGGCGGACCAGCCGCTGGCTCGCTGGTAGCGGCGTTCGTTCCGGCGCTGCCGGCTAGGCCAGCGCGGCGCTCGGCTCGAGCACCGCCTGCGCCACCCGATCCGCGACCGCCGCGGGCGTCAGCCCGACCTCCTCGCGCAGCAGCGCCGGCTTCCCGTGCGTCACGAAGCGGTCCGGCAGCCCGATACGCAACACGCGCGTGCCGCCGAGCAGGTCGTTGTCGGCGAGGTGCTCGAGCACTCCCGAGCCGAAGCCGCCCGCCAGCACGTTCTCCTCGAGGGTCACGATCAGGTCGTGCTCGGCAGCCAGGCGCTCGATCAGCTCACCGTCGAGGGGCTTGGCGAAGCGGGCGTCGGCCACGGTGGGCTCCACGCCGTGCTCGGCGGCGAGCAGGTCGGCGGCCCCGAGCGCCAGCGACACGCCGTAGCCGTAGCCGAGCAGCGCCACGCGGTCGCTCTCGCGCAGCAGCTCGCCGGTGCCGATCTCGATCGGCTCGGGCCGGCGCGGGAGCCGCAGCCCCTCGGCCTCGCCGCGCGGGTAGCGCAGGGCGATCGGCCCTTCGTCGTAGACGACGGCGGTGTGGAGCATGTGCACGAGCATCGCCTCGTCGCGCGGCGCCATCTGCACCAAGTGCGGCAGGCAGCGCATGTAGGAGATGTCGAACGCGCCGTGGTGGGTGGGCCCGTCGTCGCCGACCAGCCCGGCGCGGTCCATGGCGAAGACCACGTTCAGCCGCTGCAGGCAGACGTCGTGGACGATCTGGTCGTAGGCGCGCTGCAGGAAGGTGGAGTAGATCGCCGCCACCGGCTTGGCGCCCTGGAGGGCGAGGCCCGCCGCGAACAGGATCGCGTGCTGCTCGGCGATACCCACGTCGTAGTACCGCTCGGGCAGCTCGCGCTGGAGGATGTTCAGGCCCGTGCCGGAGTTCATCGCGGCCGTGATGCCGACGACCCGGTCGTCGCGCCTGCACTCCTCGACGAGCGCCTCGCCGAAGACCGTCGTGTACTGGGGCGGGCCGGGGACCTTGGGCTTCTTTGGCGGCGGCGCGGGCTCGGCCACCGCTCCGTTCGAGATCGACCCGGGCTTGGCCGCGTGCCACTTCTCCATGCCCTCGAGCCCGCCCTCCTCGGCGGGCACGAACCCCTTGCCCTTGACCGTCTTGCAGTGCACCACCACAGGGCGGTCGGCCTCGAGCGCCTCGCCGATGGCCTGCCGCAGCGCCTTGACGTCGTGCCCGTCGATCACGCCGACGTAGGCCAGGTCGAGCTCCTCGAAGAACAGCCCCGGCGCCCAGTACGCCTTGAGCGACTCCTTGAGGATCGGCCCGAGCCGCTCGATGCGCTTGCCGATGCCGGCGGGCAGCTTGGTGAGCGTCTCCTCGGCGTCCTCGCGCGCGTGGTAGAGCTTGGGGTTCAGGCGCATGCGGTTGAAGTAGCGCGACAGCGCGCCGACGTTGGGGGCGATCGACATGCCGTTGTCGTTCACCACGATCACTATCGGCATGTCCATGCCGCCGGCGTTGAGCAGGGCCTCGAACGACACGCCGCCGGTGAGCGCGCCGTCGCCGATAACGGCGACCACGCGGCCGTCGGCCCCGGTGCCGCGCCGCATCGCCTCCTTGATCCCGACCGCGTAGGAGACCGAGGTGGAGGCGTGGCCCGCGCCCATGATGTCGTGCTCGGACTCCTGCATCGCGCAGAAGGGCGCGAGGCCGCCGTATTTGCGGATCGTGTGGAGCTGGTCGCCGCGGCCGGTCAGGACCTTGTGCGGGTAAGCCTGGTGGCCGACGTCCCAGAGGACCTTGTCGGTCGGGGAGTTGAGCAGCGAGTGGAGGGCGACCGCGATCTCGCAGGCGCCGAGGTTGGCGCCGAAGTGACCGCCGATCTCGCCGATCGTGTCGATGATCAGCTCGCGAACCTCCTGGGCCACCTGCTGGAGCTGGTCGTCGTCGAGACCCTTCAGGTCAGCCGGTCCGTCGATCTGATCGAGAAGCTTGGTCATGTCGTGCGGGTGAGGATGTAATCGGCTATTTGCCCGAGGCGCGCCGTATCGCCCTCCGCTTCGGCCAGGGCCGCCCGGGCTTTTCCGTGTGAGGCCCGCGCAAGCTCTCGCGCCCGCTCGAGCCCATGCACGCTCACATAGGTTGCCTTTCCATGGCGCTCGTCGGAGCCGCGCGGCTTCCCGATCTCGGCCTCGTCCCCGGTCACGTCGAGAATGTCATCGACGATCTGGAAGACGACTCCGAGCTCTGCCGCGAAGCGTCGGAACGGGATTGTGGCAGGTCCGCTCATGCCCTCCAGCGCAAGGACGGCTCCGACGGAGGCGGCAATCAGGGCTCCCGTCTTCAGCTCGTGCAGGTGGCGCAGCTCCACGGCCGTATCGCCGGCCACGTCCAGGTACTGACCGCCGACCATCCCGCGCACCCCGGCCGCGCCGACGACCTCCGTCACCGCGGCCAGCACGTTCGCCGGCTCGCCGTGCTGCTCCGCGAGCGCGAGGCGCAGCGCCTCGGCGAACAGCCCGTCGCCGGCAAGGATGGCCACGTCCTCGCCGTAGGCGACGTGACAGGTCGGCTTGCCGCGCCGCAGCTCGTCGTCGTCCATCGCCGGCAGATCGTCGTGGATCAGCGAGTAGGTGTGGATCATCTCGATGGACGCCGCCAGCGGCAGAACGTCCGCGGGCGGGCGCCGCAGCGCCTCGGCGGTGGCCAGGGCGAGCACCGGCCGGATGCGCTTGCCGCCGGCGAGCAGCGAGTAGCGCATCGCCTGATCGAGCCGGGCGGTGCCGGGCTCGGCGGCGAAGCGCAGGTCCTTCAGGTAGTCGTCGACCTGGCGCTGGAGCTCGACCGGGTAGACCGCGGTCTCCGTGCCGGTCACAGCAGCCGTTCTTGCCCCTCGGCCTCGCCGGCAGAGCGGCTGCGGGCGTCGATCTCCGCACCGATGCGCTGCGCGAGCTCCGCGCAACGCTCCACCAGGTCGGCCGCCTCCTCGGCGTCGATGGCCTCGGCGCGCAGCTTGTCGGCCACCGCCTCCAGCTCGGCCGCGAGCTCCTCGAGCCCCGGCTCCCCGTCACTCACGATGCGACCTCCTCACGCTCCACCGCTCCCAGGATGCCATTCACGAAGCCGGGCGCGTCGGCAGAGCAGAGCTCCTTGGCCGCCTCGACCGCCTCGTCGATCGCCACCTCGGCAGGCACGTCCGGGCGGTGCAGCAGCTCGTGCAGCGCCACGCGCATGATGTTGCGCTCCAGCGGGGCGATCCGGTCGAGCGACCAGCCGCGCGCATGGCGCGCGATCAGCTCGTCGAGCTGTGCGCGGTCGCGGACGGTCCCCTCGACCAGCTCGCGCGTGAAGGTCGTGGCGTCGCGCTCGAGCAACTGCTCGGGCGGCCGGTCGGTCACATCCGACTGGTAGAGCGCGACTACCGCGGCCCGGCGCTGATCGCTGCGTCGCACTAGGCGCGCGAGACGTACTCGCCCGAGCGGGTGTCCACACGGACCCGGTCGCCCTCGTTCACGAACAGTGGCACGCGCACCACCACGCCCGACTCGAGCGTGGCCGGCTTGTCGCCTCCGCCGGAGGCGGTGTCGCCCTTGACGCCCGGCGGGGTCTCGGTCACGGTCAGCTCTACGGCGCTCGGCACCTGCAGATCGCTGGGCGACTCGTCCACGTAGAGCAGCTCGATCTCCTCGTTGGGGACGATCCATTTGAGCGAATCGTGCACCTGATCCTGGGGCATCGTCAGCTGCTCGTAGCTCTCGGCGTCCATGAAATGGGCGTCGGTCCCGTCGGTGTAGAGGAACTGCATCCGGCGCGTCTCGGTGCGCACAGGCCGGAACTTCTCGCCCGCGCGAAAGGTCCTGTCGATGACGGCGCCGTCCCCGATCCGCTTCAGCTTGGTACGAACGAACGCGCCGCCCTTGCCCGGCTTGACGTGCTGGAACTCGACGAGCTTGAAGACGGTGCCGTCGACCTCGACGTGCATGCCGTTCTTGAACTGGTTGGTGCTGACCACGGCGATGAGGATAGACGCGCCGTGGCGGCCTCGTGCTCGGCGGAGGCACCCTCGCCGGCCTGCACGCCGAAGCCGTCGTAGGTGACCCCTTGCCCGAGCCCCTTGCGGGTGAGATGGTTGGCGCAACGCCAAACGAAGAGGAGGGCCGTGATGCCCAAGTACCTGATCGAAGCGTCCTACACCAGCGAGGGCGTCAAGGGCGTTCAGTCGGCGGGCGGCTCCAGCCGGCGCGATGCCGTCGCCGCTGCGCTGGAGAGCGTCGGTGGCAGCCTCGAGAGCTTCTACTTCGGCTTCGGCGACCACGACGCCTATGTGACCGCCGACCTGCCCGACAACGAGAGCGCGGCCGCGCTCGCGATTTCCGTGAACGCGGCGGGTGGCGCCATCGTGAAGACGACGGTGCTGCTCACGCCGGAGGAGGTCGACGCGGCCGCCAAGCGGTCGGTTGGCTACCGGGCGCCGGGGAGCTAGGTCGATCCCGGCTCGCTCCGGCGGCCGGTGGCGTCGAGCTGCAGCACGCGAACGAGCCAACTCGGTGACTGCGCCGCTACATTCCTGCGCGTGACCCACCGCGCCTTTCCGGTGGTGTACTCGCGCGACGTCGAGCGCGCCGCGCGCTTCTACTCGCCACCGCCGGGCCGGCTCAGGCCGATGTAGCCGGCCTCGCCCTCCGGCGGCAGGCGGAACTGCTCCTCGAAGCCGAGCCACTCCACGTAACGTCGATGACGTCGACGAAGTGGTCGGTCGGCTGACCGCCGCCGGCGCGGCCGTCCTGAAGGAGCCGAGGGACATGCCCTGGGGGGAGCGGGTCGCCTACGTCGCCGACCCGGACGGCAATCCCGTCGCCCTGGCGGCAGCGCTCGCCTACCCCTCCATCCCCTCCGGCAGCCGCCCCTCCTCGGCCAGCTTCTCCAGGTGCGATGCCAGCGAGAGCCCGGCGAAGTAGCGCAGCTCGGCCGGAGCATCCGACCACGCGGCGTCGAGCAGCTCGTCGTGGGTGCGCAGGCCGGCGTCCAGCGCCGAGATCAGCCGCTGCTCGCGGTCGAGGCGGTGAGCGATGTACTCGTCGAGCTTCGCGGCCGGATCCCACACGTACGGGCCATGGCCGGGGCAGAGCACCTCCAGCGACAGCGACCGCAGCCGCCGCAGCGACCCGAGATAGGCGGACAGCGATCCCTCCCCCGGCGCGATGAACACGCTGCCGCTGCCCAGGACCGTGTCGCCGGTGAAGCAGACCCGCTCGTCCCACATCAGGCACACGCTGTCCGGCGAGTGCCCGGGCGTGGCGAGCGCCACAAACGGCCCCGCACGCTCGCGCTCGCCCGGCTTGTGAACCGGAGCGCCGTATAGGTCTGCGCCCTCGGCGTGGTCGGCGTGGCCGTGCGTGAGCACCACCCCCTCGACGCCCTCGGTGGCGGCGGCCCGCACCGCCGCGACGTGGTCCGCGTCGGCCGGGCCTGGATCGACCACCCAGCGCCCGACCACGTAGCTGTTGGTGCCGTCGAGCGTGAGCACCGACGGATTGGGGGCCCGGACGCGCGTCACGCCGTCCGGATTGCGGCCGAAATCGTGCATCCCCGGCGTTGTATATAGGTGAGGTGGCCCGCGAGTAGTCTGAGAAGCCGGTTGGGCTCGCAGACCGATAGGGGAGGAGTGCGTGACGGGCGAGGGGTGCTCGTGCTCTCGCTGATCGCGGTCTGCGCCGTCGCGGCGGTCGACCTCGCGGTGGGCGAGAGCACCGTGCTGGTCGAGCTGCTGTTGATCGGGCCGGTCGTGGCGGCGTTCGGCGCGAGCCCGAGCCAAACGGCGATCGTGGCCCTGTTCGCGCTCGGCGTCGCCATCCCGCTCGGGCTGACCAGCAACGACTTCGGCACGAGCGATCAGCTGACCCGCCTGGCGGCCGTCGGCCTGGTGGGCGGTCTGGCGGTCGGGATCGCAAGGCTCCGCACCGATCGCGAGCGCGACGCCGCCCGGCTCTCCGTGCAGTACGGCGTCGCGCGCGTGCTGGCCGAGGCCGACTCGCTGGAGTCGGCCGGTCCCCAGCTGCTCCAGGCGATCGCCGAGCCGCTGGGCTGGGAAGTCGGTCACCTCTGGGAGGTCCGGGGCGGGGTGGCGCTGCGAGTCACCGCCACCTGGAGACGACCGGGGTTCGAGGCGGCGGAGTTCGAGGAGAACAGCCGTCAGCTCGTGATGGGCCGCGGCTTCGGGATGCCCGGCGCGGTCTGGGAGAGCGGCATGCCCGCGTGGTTCACGAACGTGCTCGAATCCGACCAGTTCACCCGCTCCGATACGGCACGCAAGGCCGGGCTGCGCGGCGCCCTGGCGTTTCCGATCCGCGTCGGCAGCGAGTGCGTGGCCGTGATCGAGCTGTTCGTGCGCGAGGAGCGCGAGCCGGACCCCGACCTGCTCGTCCTGACCGATGGGCTCGGCTCCCTGATCGGGGAGTTCGTTGAGGGCGTGGCCGCGGCCGAGGCCGTACGCCAGAGCGAGGCGCGCAAGACCGCGGTGTTCGCCTCGTCCCTGGACGCCATCATCACGATCGACCACGAGGGCTGCATCGTGGAGTTCAACCGCGCCGCCGAGCAGATGTTCGGGCGCACCGCCGAGGAAGCGGTCGGCTCCGAGCTGGCGGAGCTCGTGGTCCCGCCTTCGCTGCGCGAGCGCCACCGGGCCGGCCTGCGACGTTTCGTGGCCACCGGCGAAGGCAATCTTCTCGGCCGGCGGATCGAGCTCAGCGGGATGCGCGCCGGCGGCAGCGAGTTCCCGGTGGAGCTGACGATCAACCTGATCGGCGGCACCCAGCCGCCCATGTTCACCGGCACGGTGCGCGACATCACCCGCCGCCGCCATGCCGACGAGGAGCGCGAAGAGCTGCTGCGACTCGAGCAGCTAGCGCGGCTCGACGCCACGCAGGCGCGCGACCAGCTGCAGGCGATCCTGCGCGGCGTGGCCGACGCCGTCACCGCCCAGGCGCCCGACGGCCGGCTGCTGTTCGCCAACGACGCGGCCCTGGAGCTGCTCGGCTTCGCGTCGTTCGAGGAGCTGCAATCCGCCACCGGGGACTGGATCCGGGACCGCTTCGAGATCCTCGACGAAGACGGCGACCCGATGCCCACGGATCGGCTGCCAGGGCGCCGGGCGCTCGCGGGCGAGCGCGGGGCCGAGGAGGTGGTCCGCTTCCGGCTGCGTGCCACGGGCGAGGAGCGCTGGTCGGCGGTCAAGGCCACGCCGATCCTCGACGATGACGGCTTCGTGACGATGGCGATCAACGTGATCGAGGACATCACGACCCACAAGCGCGCCGAGCGCGCGCAGCGCTTCCTGGCCGACAGCAGCGCGGTGCTCGGGGCGTCGCTCGAGACGGCCGACGTGCTCGGCCAGGTAGCGACGCTGGCCGTGCCGGAGGTGGCGGACTGGGTGGCCGTGCACATGCCGGGCGAGTCGGGCATCGAACTGGTCGCGCTGGCCCACCACGACCCGGAGTTCGTGAAACGCGCCGCGGAGCTCGACCGGCAGATGCCCACGCGCTACGACTCACCGCGCGGAGCTGCGAATGTGCTGCGGACGGGCCGGTCGGAGCTCTACCCGGATGTGCCGCAGCTGCGGCCCGAGACCGAGGACGAGCGCGCGCGCCAGCAGCACGTGCGCGACTTCCGGATGCGCTCGGCTCTGGTCGTGCCGATGGTCGCCCGCGGAAAGACGCTCGGAGCGCTCACGCTCGCCACCGACCAGTCCGGGCGGCGCTTCGACGAGCAGGACCTCGAGCTGGCCGAGGAGCTCGCCCGGCGCTGCGGGACGGCAGTCGACAACGCGCGCCTGTTCTCCGAACGCGCTTACATCGCGCGCACGCTCCAGCAGAGTCTGCTGCCGGCGGAGCTGCCCGACATCCCGGGAATCGAGGCCGCCGCTCGCTTCAGGCCGACGGGCGAGGGCAACGAGGTGGGAGGCGACTTCTACGACCTGTTCGAGAGCGGCGGCCGCGGGTGGACCGTGGTCATGGGCGACGTGTGCGGCAAGGGCCCGGACGCCGCCGCCGTGACGGCGCTGGCGCGCTACACGCTGCGCGCCGCCGCGATGCGCGAGCGGCTGCCGAGCCGCAGCCTTGCGTTGCTCAACGAGGCGTTGCTGCGCCAGCGCGACGACCGGCGTTTCTGCACCGTGGCGTACGCCTACCTCGAGCCCATGTCCGAGGGAGCGCGTGTGGGGCTCGCGAGCGGCGGGCATCCGCTGCCGCTGCTGCTGCGAGCCGACGGCTCCGTCCAGCAGGTGGGCGAGCCCGGCACGCTGCTGGGGGTGGTGCCCGACCCGACCTTCGCGGACAGGTCGCTGTCGCTGGCCCCTGGCGACGCGCTCGTCTTCTACACCGACGGCGTAATCGAGGGCCGCGGGGCAAACTCATCCCTGGACGAGGACGGGCTCGCGAAGCTGGTCGCCACCTGCGCCGGGGCCGGCGCCGATGCGATCGCCGCGCGCGTGGAGGACGCCGCCGTGGCGGCCCAGGACGGCAGTCCGCGAGACGACATCGCCGTGCTGGTGCTCAGAGTTGCCGCTTGATGGGTACCCCTGACGGGTGCAAGAAACGACCCGTAAGGGCAGGAGTTATGTTGCGCTCGCGTAGCGTTTGGGTACATCAGGGACAACTCGGCCCATCGATCTCACCAGGGCCACCGTTGCAACTCAAACGCGGATCGGGAGAACGCGCATTTCCACCCAGACCGGCACGGCCGCCGATCAAGCACGCACGACGCGGGCCCGGCCATCACGGCAGGATGCCGTGAGCTCGAGCACGCCGAGCCTCGACGACGGTCTCACCCTCCGCCTGCGTGGGGGCCCGGAGGCGGCCGCGAAGGCACGCCGCGGGCTGTCCAAGCTGCGCGCGGACATCGACCCGCCGCTGATGGAGACGCTGCGCCTGCTCGTGACCGAGCTGGTCTCGAACAGCGTCCGCCACGCCCGCTCGGAGACCGTGATCCTGAAGGTGCTGGTGGGCCGCTCGGCGGTACTGACCGAGGTGACCGACGAAGGCCCGGGCTTCGACCCGGCAGGGACCGGCGGGCCGGGCACCGACGAGAGCGGCTGGGGCCTGTTCCTGGTGGAGCGGCTCGCGCATAGGTGGGGCGTCAATCAGCAGGCCGACGCCACCAGGGTCTGGTTCGAGCTCCTGCGCGGCTGAGCTAGAGCCGTAGCTGCTCCTCCCCTGCGGGCGCCTGGTCGAGCAGGGCGCGGAAGCGCTGCGCGGCCGTGGGGGCATCGTCGCCGCGGTTGTTGTTGAACGCCACGTGCACCTCCCCCGCGTGCTCGGCCATCGCCTTCGCCCGCTCGGCGATCTGGTCCAGTTCGTCGTCCTCGTAGCGCCAGCCGAACCGCTCCGCGACCGTCTTGCCCTTCAGGTAGCCGTCCGTGTTGCGGCCGTGCAGGCGCAGGTATGCGAGACCGTCGCTGGTGACCGCGTCGAGGTCCGAGGGCATGATCGAGAAGTGGTCGCCCGGCGGGGCGTCGACGGACACGAACACGACGTCGTGGTCGGCGAACCAGCGCAGCGTGGTCTCCCGCCGCTTGTCGCGCAGCCAGCCGCGGTGGCGCAGCTCGACGGCCACCCGGCGCGGCTTCAGGGCGGCGATCAGGCCGTCCAGCTCCTCCAGCTCGTGCCGGCCCGGCCCGAAAGCCGGCGTCAGCTGCACCAGGTAGCCGCCCAGCTTGCCGGCCTCCGCCAGCGGTGCCGTCTCCTCCACCAGCCGCTGTGCCAGCGCAGTCTCCAGCTCGGGAGTGAGCGTCACACGTCCGCGCCCGGTGGTCTCGGCCTCGTCACGCAGCTCAGGCGGCAGCGACTCGACCGGCGCCGAGTGGCGCGAAAGCAGCCGGTGCGCCTTGACGTCGAAGACGAAGCCGTCGGGCGTCTCCTCGACCCACTTGTGCACTGTGGTGCGATCGGGAACGGCGTAGAAGCTCGAGTTGAGCTCCACGTACTCGAAGCGCTGCGCGTACCAGGGCAGCCGCTCGCGGGCGGCCATCTTCGGCGGGTACCACTCCTTCACAAAGCCCGGATCGGCCCAGCTCGAGGTGCCGACGAGGATGCGCCCGGCCATATCCGCCCAGGCTATCGACGGCGGGTATCGTGGAGCCATGGCTCACCCCGAGGTTGCCTGGAAGCTCGACCGGATCTCGCCGCGCGCCTACCAGCACCCGGCCGACCGCGCCGCCACGGCCGCGCTCGCCAAGATCCCCTACCTCGACGAGGTGGTGCGCCGGCTGATCGCGCTCGGCTACGAGCGCGCCCTGCGCACCGCGGCGCTGGGCGCGGCGGTGCGGATCGGCGATACCCAGCTGCCGCACATCTGGGTGCTCCAGCGCCAGGTGTTCAACACGCTCGACATGGAGCGGGTGCCGGACCTCTACATGACCCAGTACCCCTTCGCGAATGCCTTCGCGATCGGCACCCAGCGGCCGATCGTTGTCGTGAACTCCGAGCTCGTCCGCCTGCTCGACGACGAGGGCCGGCGCGTGGTGCTCGCCCACGAGGCCGCCCACATCCACTCCGACCACATCCTCTACCGGGAGGCGCTGGAGATCCTGCTGAGGCTGGGGGCGTCGGTGCGGCTGCCGATCCTTGCGGGGCTGCCGCTGCTCGCGATCCAGCTGGCGCTGCTGGAGTGGTCGCGCGCCGCCGAGCTGTCCTGCGACCGCGCCGCGGCACTGGTCACGCGCGATCCGCAGACGGTCTGCCGCGCCTTGATGGTGATGTCGGCCGGCGAGGCGGCGGCGGACCTGAACCTGGACGCGTTCATCGCCCAGGGCATGGAGTACTCGGACGGCGGCTCCGGCCTCGACCGCATCACCAAGCTGCTCCAGGACCTGCGCCTGACCCACCCGATGCCGGTGCGCCGCGTGAAGATGCTGCTGGACTGGGTGCACGAGGGCGAGTACGACCGCATTGTCCGGGGCGACTACCTGCGCCGCGGCGATGAGCCCTCGGCGCGCGAGGAGGCGGAAGCGACCGTCCCGTTCTACGCCGACCGCATCGGCGGCGCCATCCAGGCGGCCGGCTCGTCGGTCGCCGAGGTCGGCCAGCAGCTTGGCGACTGGCTCAAGCGCACGCGCGGCGGCGAGAACGACGAGGACTAGGGGCGCGGGACCGCTGAGACGGTGAAGGGCAGCACGGGCGTCAGGCCGCGCCTGTCGAACTGAGAGTTCACGACCAGCAGGCGGCTCCCGGCGATCTGCACCGTGGTCGGAAGGTGGAAGCGCGGGCTGGTGATGTGGCGCACGACGGTGCCGCGCAGCCAGTCGCGAGACAGCCTCAGCTCCGTCACGCGGCTGGCCAGGTTGACGCCGTAGAGAGTGCGCCCGGCGCGGGCCAGCCCGTCGCCGACCCGGAGCGTGACTCCCCGCACCGTCCTGAGCTGCTTCGTCTGCAGATCGACGCGGCCGAGCACGCCCGACGTCAACCCGACGACGAGCAGGTAACGCCGGCCGGCGGGCACGAGGCCGTTGCAGTACTGCCCGACCGGAGTGTCGCTCAGGCGCACGAACGGGCGCAGGTGGCTGGTGGCGCTCGTACGCTTCGATGCCGCCCGGCCCGAGATGCGGAACAGCACGCCGCGCATCGAATCGGTTGCGTAGACATCGCCGTTGGGCGCGATCGCAACGTCGTTGATCAGTCCGCCCGACCCGGTCGCGAAGCGCCGCACGAGCTGCCTGGTGCGGATGTCGTAGATGAAGATCAGCCCCGTCACGCTGCCCGCGACGACCAGGTGGTCGCGGCTGGCCCGCAGACCGTTGGCGAGCGCCCGCCCGTTCTCGCCGGGAGGAAGGAAGACCTTCAGACGCGGGTTGCCGAGCGTGCCGCGGTAGACGGTGCCGTTCGTGGTGGAGGATACGAAGAACTGGTCGGTCCCCGGCCGCAGGCTGACGCCCTCGGGGAACACGTTGTTCCCGGGCATCACGTACTCGCTCGGCAACGTCCCGGCGGAGGCGGGCACGGCGAACACCAGCAGCAGCGCGAGGGCCAGGACACGCTTCACGAGGGCGCGAGCCTACCGGCCGCGGCGACCGAAGCTGTGCCCGGCCGGCGCGACGGCGCGCAGATCGGCCTCGTCGGCGGCCTCGCTGCTCCACGCGCGCCGCGGCTCGATGTGCGTGACCTTGGCGGTCGGCAGGTCGGGCCGCTCCAGCCTCTCTATGCGGTCGACCAGCACGTTGGTCGTACCCTCGCGGCGCTCCAAGCGGCCGGTGGCCATCACGAGCGGCTCCGCGCGCACGGCCAGCCTGAAGCGCTCGTGGATCGGCGGCGGCACGATCAGGTTGATCGTGCCGTGCTCGTCCTCCAGCAGCATGAACGTGACGCCCTTCGCCGTCGCAGGCCGCTGGCGAGCCACCACCAGGCCGGCCACGCGCACGCGCCGGCCATTGTGGGCGCGCTCGAGCTCCACGCTCGAGCGCAGGTCGGCGGGCAGCCCCGGGCGCATCAGCTCCAGCGGGTGCTCGCGCAGGGTCACGCCCGTCGAGCCGTAGTCGGCCAGCATCCGCTCCCACGCCGACAGCGCGCGCAGCTCCGGCCCCGCGTGGGGCTCGAGCGGCAGCGCGAGCTGGGTGCCTTCGCGCACCGGCACGCCCGGCACGGCCACGCCCAGCTGCCACAGCGCCTGGCGGCGGCGTCCCGGGACCGGCCCCTCGGCGAGCTCGTCGCACGCCCCCGCCCAGGCCAGCTTTCCGAGCGTCTCCGCGGAGGCGCCAG
>JACCSF010000018.1 GCA_013813135.1 Thermoleophilaceae bacterium
GACGCGCCCGCCGACACTGCTCCGCCTCGGCCTACGGCCCGCGGCTACGCAGCGCCGGCAAACGACCCCACCAAGTGGTCCACATTCCGACCGGCGCTACCGGCCCACTATTCGACCGGCCTTGACACCGCTTCTACTTCGCGTGATTGCGGCAGTCACGCTGAGCGCCGGAGCGGCTCCCAGGCCCTGCACGCCCCGCTGTGCTAACGGCGGCAGAGGACACGGAGACCCGTCCGAGGCGACTTCGATGACACGAGCAGCGATCTGCGGGTGGGAACGAGGTGGGAACGAAACGTGCCCTCCCGTGGCTTCTCGTGTCCCCTTGTGTCCACCCGAGAAACGACTCTGAGCAGGGAAATTCGCTCTCTGAGCGGCTCCGCAAGCAGACAGAGCTGCCTTCTACGGAACCGAAGGTCAGAGGTTCGAATCCTCTCGGGCGCGCTTGAGAACCCCGGTGAATGCTGGGGTTTTCGCGTTGTTGAGCTTCGGTGTGGGGACCGAAGGTCAAATTGTCGGGGTCCCTATTTCATGGGCTTTCGCGGCCGTCTACGCGCGTGGTCGATTTTCTGGCGCGCTTTTGGCGCCCTGTTCGCGCCCTGCGGGAGTCTGCGCTCCACCTCGGCGGCGAGCTGCGCGCCGGTGGCGATCGAGAGCTTCGCGTACACGTTTGCGAGGTGCGTCGTGACGGTGGAGCGTGGGGTCGGCAGCTGCAAGATGGGCATCGATGAGCTCGCCGTGGTCGACCCGCAGTTGTGCGTTCGCGGCGTCGACGGGCTGCGCGTCGTCGCACCGACGATCGCGATCGCCGACAGGCAGCCGATTTGATCAGCGGACATGCGGCACCACGACGCACGCCCGCCGGTTCCACGGCTTGACGTCTTACGATACCATCGGTATATTATACTGATGGTATCGGACACCGCCCCAAAGCCTCGTGGCACGCGGAAGGCCCGGACCCGGGAGAAGCTGCTCGCCGCGGGCGACCGGATGTTCCGCGAGCAAGGCTTCCATGGCACGACGCTCGACCAGGTGGCCGCCGCGGCGGGCTATACCAAGGGGGCCGTCTACTCGAGCTTTGCCAGCAAGGAGGATCTGTTCCTCGCGATCTACGAGCGGCGGGTGGCCGAATCGCTGGAGCGGGTTCGGCGCGCGCTCGAGGAGCACGGCGAGGACGGGCCGGCCGAGCTCACGCGCCGCAATCTCGCCACGCCTGATCGGGGGTGGATGGCCGTGTTCTTCGAGTTCTGGGCGCATGTGCTGCGCAATTCCGAGCTGCGAGCTCGCTTCCTGGCGCTGCACCGGCGGGCGCAGGAACCGCTGGTGGCTCACGCCCGCGCGCGTCTGTCCGCCAGCGGCACGATCGATGCCGAGGGCTGGACGCTCGCCAACGTGGCAATGGTCAACGGACTCCAGCTCGAACAGCTGACCGATCCCGGATTGGACGTCGCCGACATGGGCGTTGCGATGTTCGAGGCGGCCGTGAGGGGGATGCAATGAGACGTCGCAAGCTGGTCGAGATCGTCGCGGCCAAGCGCATTGACTCAGAGCTCGCGCGCCATGAGCGATGGCCGCGCCAGCAGCTGCTCGCCTATCAGCGCGATCGCGTCGATGCGATCGTCCGCCACGCGGCGGCAAGCTCGGCCTTCTACGCCGAGCGCTTCCGCGGCCTCGTGCCGAAGGAGGGCCACGTCGACCTGCAGGCGCTTCCCGCGGTCGACAAGCAGACCTTCGTCGAGCGGTTCGATGACATCGTCACCGATCCGTCGCTGCGCAGCGACGAGCTGCTGGCTCACGTGGAGGCCGCGGATGCAGACGTGCTCTATCGCGATCGCTACCGCGTGATCGCGACCTCTGGGTCGTCCGGGCGTAAGGCCCTCTTCGTCTACGACCGCCCGGCGTGGGCGATGCTCATGGGCGGCTTCCTGCGGTTCAACCGGTTGGCCGGCGCGAAGCCGTCGATCCCGCGCCGCAAGCTCGCCTACATCGGCGCCTCGGGAGGCACGCACATGAGTCGGCGCATCAGCTCGTCGCTGGACGTCGGCATGCACCGGATCCTCAACCTGTCCGCGACGATGCCGATGCCGCGGATCGTCGACGAGCTCAACCGCTTCCAGCCCGACATCATGCCCGGCTTCCCGTCGCTGGTTGCGGCGCTGGCCGAGGAGCAGCTCGCGGGGCGACTGCGCATCTCTCCCGGCATTGTCTCGACGAGCTCCGAGCTGCGGACAGCTGAGATGACCGCGACGATCAAGGCGGCCTGGGGGGTCGACCCGTTCGACCTTTACGGCGTCACGGAGTCCGGCATGCTCGCCTGCGAGTGCGACCGCCACCACGGGATGCACCTGTTCGAGGACCTCGCGGTCGTCGAGGTCGTCGACGCCGACGGGCGGCCCGTCCCCGACGGCGACGTCGGCGATCAGATCCTCGTCACGAGCCTCGACAACCGCACCCAGCCGACGATCCGGCTGGCCGTCTCCGACCGTGTTGCAATCGACCCCGACCCCTGCCCGTGCGGGCTGTCGCTGCCCCTGCTGCGCTCAGTCGAGGGCCGGGCTGACGACATCATCCAGCTGCCGTCGGGCAACGGTCGATTGGTGGCGGTCCACCCGATGCACTTCGCACCGGTCGCAAAGGCGCGCGAGGTCCGCGAGTTTCAGGTCGTGCAGGAGGGGTCGGCGCTGAACGTGCGCGTCGTCCTGCATCCCGACGCCGACGCACGCGGCCTCGAGCGCCGGCTGGCCGGCGAGCTGGCCGCAAACCTCCGCGAGCTCGGCGTGGCAGAGCCCATGATCAGCGTGAAGCCGTGCGAGCGGCTGGCGCGTGACGCAGCGACGATGGGAAAGCTCAGGCTCGTCGTGGCAGACAGCAGGCGGTAGCGGGTCACGTGTTACGTTGGCGCTCTGAGCGCGATGCTGGAGTTCCGGTTGCTGGGGCCGGTGGAGGCTCTGGTCGGTGGCAGCGTGCTGTCACTCGGAGGTGCGCGCCAGCGCGGCGTGCTGGCGATCCTCCTGCTCCATGCGGGCGAGGTCGTTCCGAGCGAGCGGTTGGTCGATCTGATCTGGGGCGAGTCGCCACCGCCGACGGCGGCGACCGCGCTGCAGGGCTACGTCTCGCAGCTGCGAAAGGCGATCGAGCCCGACCGTCCGGCGGGGACCGCGTCGCGCGTGATCGTGACGTCGCCGCCGGGCTACCTCGTGCGCCTCGAGCCGGGTCAGCTCGACCTGGATCGGTTCGAGGAGATCGTGGAGCGCGGACGTGCGGAGCTCGCCGCGGGTCGCCTGCAGCCGGCGGCCGACACGCTTGCGGAGGCGATCGGCCTGTGGCGCGGACCGCCGCTGGCGAACGTCCGCGATGAGCGTTTCGCAGGAGATGCGATCCGGCGTCTGGAGGAGTTGCGTGTCGCCGCGATCGAGGACCACGTCGACGCGCGGGTCGCGCTCGGCCATCACCGCCAAGTGGTTGCCGAGCTCGAGGGCCTGATCGCGGCGCATCCATTGCGGGAGCGACTGCGCGCGCAGCTGATGCTCGCGCTCTATCGCTCCGACCGTCAGGCAGAGGCGCTCGACGCGTTCACGACGGCGCGGCGGATGCTCGTCGACGAGCTCGGCATCGAGCCCGGAGATCAGCTGCGGATGCTGCACGACGCGATCCTCAGGCAGGACGCATCGCTCGATCTCCCAGTGCCGACGGCGGCGGGCACGGCTCCGCTCGACAAGCAGGTCACCGTGACCGCCCGCAGCCGGCCGTCGCGTCGAGCGGCGGCGGCCGTGATCGGCGTCAGCGTGCTCGCCGCCGGTGGGCTCGCGGCAGCTCTGGGGCTGTTCGAGGGCGGCCCGGACGCCAGGCCCGCGGCGCCGGCCAACTCGCTCGTGCTGCTGGATCCAGGAGACGGGACCACGCGGGCGACGTTCGACGTCGGCGGCACGCCGACGAGCGTGGCGGTCGGGGACGGCGCCGCGTGGGTCCTGAACGCCGACGATCAGACCATCTCACGGATCGATGGCAGGACCAGGGCGGTCAAGACCTTCGGCTCGGGCGGGGTTCCCACCGATCTCGCCGTCGGCGGAGACGCGCTCTGGGTCGCCAACGGGAAGCGCACCCGCGCGCAGTTCGTCGGGCCGGTCGCGACGAGCGTCGTTCGACTCGATGCGAGCTCGACCGCCGTGCGTGGCGCCGTAGCGCTCCCCGCGCCACGCGGCTTCACGAGCAACGTTCAGCAGGATCACCTCGCCGTCGCCCCGGACGCGGTTTGGGCGGTAAACCCCGATGCGAGCGTCTCGCGCATCGATCCGCGGACCACCGAGCGCGTCGCTGTTGTGCGCGGCGTGCAGGCGGCCGCGCTCGGCCTCGGAGACGAGGGGCTGTGGGCGCTCGAGCTCGACTCGTCCCTGGCGCGGATCGACGTGCACGCCAACAGGGTCGACAGGCGCGTTCGCGTCGCGGCGACGTCGCTCAGCGCGGTCGCCGTCGGTGCCGGCGCCGTATGGGCTGCCGCCCCATACGACGGCACCGTCTGGCGCGTCGACACGAAGCCGTACCTCGTGCAGCGCACGATCGACGTGGGCTTCGGGGTCAGCGACGTCGCATACGGCATGGGCAGCGTCTGGGCACTCAACAGCCTGCGCGGCACGGTCACGCGCATCGACCCCAAAACCAACCGCGTGACGAAGACGGTCACCCTCGGCAACACACCGCGCCAGATCGCCGTGGGGGCCGGCGGCGTCTGGCTGACCGTCGCCGGCTCCGCCGGAGCGCCGCTGCCGGCTGCCGGGACGCCCGCGCGCGGCGCGGCGCTTCCGGCATCGACGTGCGGGCGGGTCTTCTACGGCGGCAAGGGGGCGCCGCAGCGTCTGATCGTCTCGGACATGCCGCTGCGCGGGCGCGACCTGCCGACGCTTCAGATGAGCGAGGCGATCGCGTACGTGCTGCGGCAGCGCGGCTTCCGGGCCGGCCGCTTCAGCGTCGGCTATCAGGCGTGCGACGACTCGACCGCGCAGACCGGAATCTTCGACCAGGACAAGTGCGCGGCCAACGCCAAGCTCTACGCCGCCACACCGGCAGTGATCGGAGAAGTGGGGCCGTACAACTCCGGCTGCGCTCTCGTGCAGATCCCGATCGCCAACCGCGCGCCGCGAGGACCGCTGGCGATGATCTCGCCGACGAACTCCGACGTCGGTCTCACACGCGCTAGTCCAATCACGCCGGAGGGGCTGCTGGGCACGCTCTACCCGAGTGGGCGGCGCAACTACGTTCGGGTCTATCCGCGCGAGGACGTCCAGGCCGCGGCGGCCGCAGTCCACGCTCGCGACCTGGGCGCCAAGCGCGTCGCTGTGCTGAGCGACGGCGGATATGGCGAGCCGTGGGCCTTCAACTTCTCGCGCGCAGCGCGCCGGCTGGGGATGACGGTCGTCCTCGCGCGGCGGTGGCGCCCCCAGGCGCAGACGTACGCGAAGCTCGTGGCAGCAGTCGGCCGGGCGCGTCCGGCCGCTGTGTATGTCAGCGGCCTGCTCGACTCCAACGCGGGCCGGCTGATCAAGGACCTGCACGCGCGACTGCCGAGCCGGATCGCGCTGATCGGCAACGAGGGCCTGCTCCCGGTCTCGCGTCTCTTCGGGTCGAGCGGAGCAGCCGCGCGCGGGATGTATCTGACCTCCGCCGAACTGCCGGTCGAGCGTCTGCCGCGCGCGGGCAGGCACTTCGTCAGCCAGTTCGCGGCGACGCAGGGCAGCCGTCCGGTCCATCCGCAATCGGTCTACGCGGCGCAGGCAGCGGACGCTCTGCTCGACGCGATCGCGGCCTCGGACGGATCCCGCGCCTCCGTCCTCGCAGCGCTGCGGGCGCGGCGCGGCGGCACGGGGCTGATCGGCAGCCTTCGATTCGATGCTGCAGGTGACGTGACAAGCGCGCCGATCGTGATTCTCCGCGCGCGCCGCGGAGACGGCTCGCCAACCGTGCTCAGCACCGATGGCGCGGACGTCGCGGGCGTGATCGACGTGCCATCGCGCCTGCTGCGCTAACCGCGCGGGAGTTAGCGAGCTCTTAGCGGCCTCGCAGCGCCTGGATTCACGTTCCCCGGGCTCAATGACTGCGACCCGAGGGAGCAAGCGATGATGGTGCGACGTTCAAAGATGGCGGTGGCGGCCGTGGCGCTGGCCGCGTTGCTGGCGGGCTGTGGATCGGACGACGACGACGCGGGGAACGGTCCGCAGGGGACCACGGCGACCACGACGGCGACGAGCGGCCTCATGGGGGAATACCGGCGCACGCTGACCGCGGCTGACATCGAGCGAACCGACGACGTGCGCCAGGAGGCGGGTCCCACGCAGGAACGACCCGAGCCCGGGCCGCTCGCGCTCGATCTGCGCGACGGCACCCTGGAGTTCGTCGACCTCGGCGCCAAGCTGACGGTGCTGCAGGACTTCTCGGCCACCTCCGACGGCGCCTTGCGGATCGGCGCCTACCAGCGCCCGGAGGAGGGCAGCTTCTGTGGTCCCGACATCGCGCAGACGGCGGCCTACACATGGAAGCTCGCGGGCGACGTCCTGACGCTGAAGGCAAAGCAGGACCGCTGCGCCGACCGCGACTCGGCCCTTAGCGGCGACTGGAAGCGGCGCTGACATGTACCGGACAGCCGCTGTTGCCCTGACACTCGCCGCAACCCTCGTGACCGGCGGCGTCCTCGCCGTCGGCGGCGGGGCACAGACCACGAGCGGTCAGACGATCAAGCTCGTCACCAAGAACTTCCACTACGCGTTCGTCGACAACCCGCCGAAGGCCCGTGGCCGAAACGGTCGTCCCGGCATCGGCGATGCGATCGCGTTCAACGCGATCGCGACCGACGCGGCCGGCAAGCGTGTCGGTTCGCTGAACGCGGTCATCACGGTCACCAACGGCACAAGCAAGGGCCGAGGCGTCGGGCACGCGATCTACGCACTGCCCGACGGCCAGATCCACGCGCTGTTCCTCACGACGCTGGCGGAGAACGACGCCCTGACCGAGGTCGGGTCGGTCGTCGGTGGCACCGGCGCGTATGTGGGCGCTCGCGGAACCGTCACGTCGGTCGATCGCAAGGGCACCGCGAACGGCGACCCCAGCGACGACACGATCACGGTGCTGCCATGACGACCTACGACTATGTGATCGTCGGCGCGGGCTCGGCGGGCTGCGTGCTCGCCAACCGCCTCAGCGAAGACCCCAACGTGCGCGTGCTGCTGGTCGAAGCCGGCGGCCCGGATGCCGGTGACCTGATCCACATGCCGGCGGCCTGGGGCGCGCTGTTCCGGACCGCGGTCGACTGGGATCACTCGGCTGCCTGGGAGCCGCACTGCAACAACCGGCGCATCTATCAGCCGCGCGGCAAGGTCCTCGGAGGATCGTCGTCGACCAACGCGATGGTCTACATCCGCGGCCACCGCGCCGACTACGACGACTGGCGCGACCGCGGCTGTGAGGGCCGGGCTTCGACGATCTGCTGCCGTACTTCCTGCGCGCCGAGGACAACGCGCGTGGCGCCAGCGAGTGGCACGGGGTCGGTGGGCCGCTACCGGTCACCGACTCGGTCGTCACGTCGATCACCGCGACGGCGCTCGAAGCCGCGATCGCATACGGGCTGCCAACGACTCCCGACTTCAACGGCGCCGAGCAGGACGGCGTCGGCTCCTACCAGCTGACGGTGCGCGACGGCCGGCGCGCCAGCACCGCCGCCTGCTACCTGCAGCCCGCGATGGCGCGGCCGAACCTGACCGTCGAGACGCACGTGCACACGCTCGGCCTGCGCCTCGACGCCGGACGTGCGGTCGGCGTCGTCGGCTCGCGGCTCGGCGAGCAGCTCGCCTTCGGCGCAGAGCGCGAGGTGATCCTCTCGTCCGCACCCGCGACGGCCTCGAGGCCCCCGACATCCAGCTCTTCTTCGTCCCCCAGCCGATGCTCGAGGAGGGGCTAGCGCCCGCGCCCGGCCACGGGATCAGCCTCGCTGCCTGCCTGCTGAAGCCGCTCAGCCGGGGACGGCTGACGCTCCTCTCGCCCGACCCCACGGCCAAGCCGTTCATCGTCCACAACTACTACGAGCACCCCGACGACTTGCACAGCATGGTCGCCGGCGTGCGGACGGCCATGGAGATCGCGGCCACCGACCCCCTCGCCAGCCGGATCACCGAACAGCTGATCGGCCCGGCGTCGCTGCGCGACGAGGACATCGTCGCGAGCGTGCGCGCCAACTCGCAGACCACCTACCACCCAGTCGGCAGCTGCAAGATGGGCATCGACGAGCTCGCGGTCGTCGACCCGCAGCTGTGCGTGCACGGCGTCGCGGGCCTTCGCGTGGTCGACGCATCAGTCATGCCCGCGGTACCGCGCGGCAACACCAACGCACCCACGATCGCGATCGCCGAGAAGGCAGCAGACCTGATCCGCGAGGCCGCGCGGATCAGGGCTGGCGGCCTCGGGTCGTGATCGCAGCAGGCGCCGCGCCGCCAGTGCGACGGCGAGGCCGGCAGGAGGGCGAAGAACAACAGCCCGGCCAGCAGCGCGGTGCGGGTCGTTGATGCCCTTGCGGTGAGTCGACCCCGGGGATCTAACAAGTTGTACAGGGATATAACGGGATACCGTATAACCGGCTATATTCACCTAGACGATGGATCCGATCGGCAACCCGTACACCCCGAACGCAGGGTCGCGCCCGCAGGCGCTTGCAGGGCGCGATCAGGAGCTCGAGCAGTTCCGGGTGCTGGTTGGGCGCCTCAAGCGCGGAGCAACAGAGCAGAGCATGATCATCCGCGGGCTGCGCGGTGTCGGCAAGACCGTGCTGCTCAACGCGTTCGAGGACCGCGCAGAGTCCGAAGGGTTCCTGACGTACTACCACGAGATGACGCCCGACTCCAGTCTCGTCGGAGAGATCACACGCGATGCTCAGGCGGCAATCGCACGCTTGAAACTCAGCGCGCGTGCGACCAAGGCGATGCGAGAGGCGCTCGCGCACCTCGGGACGATCAAGGTCGTCGGCCCGGAGGGCATCGAGCTGTCTGTCGACCTTCGTGCGGCTGACGAGGGCACGATCGCCCGCGATCTCTCCGAGCTGTTGCTGCAACTGGGCCGCGTGGCTGCTGAAAAGGGCACCGGCGTGGTGTTCCTGCTCGACGAGGTGCAGTTCGTCAAGGAGGTCGAGTATCGGTCGGTGATCACGGCGTTGCATCGCGCGACACAGAAGAACGTCCCGATCACGCTTGCCGCCGCGGGCTTGCCGCAGATCCCGAGGCTCACTGGGGAGGCGCGCTCGTACGCCGAGCGGCTGTTCAGCTTCCCCGTCATCAGCAGCCTGTCCGCCAGCGACGCCGCGGCCGCTTTGGTTGGGCCGGCGCGCCAGCAGCAGGTGGAATACGAGTCCGAGGCGGTCGACCTGGCCCTCGCGTGGACCGGCGGATATCCGTTCTACATCCAGCAACTCGGCAAGCACGCCTGGAATCTCGCCAGCAGCTCGCCCATCACCATGGCCGACCTCGAGGCCGCGATGCCGGCAGCGCAACAGACCCTTGACTCCAGCATCTACGAGGTCCGCATCCAGCGTGCGACCGATCAGGAGCGCCGCTACATGCGCGCGATGGCCGAGCTCGGCACTGGGCCCTACAAGACCGGCGATGTCGCGGGACGGCTCGGCCGCAAGACGTCAGAGCTATCGACGGTCCGCCAGCGCCTCCTCGATAAGGGACTCGTGTACGCCACCGAGGAATACGGCTATGTCGACTTCACCGTCCCGCGTTTCGGGGAGTTCATGGTCCGCTACATGCCGTTCCGGCCCCCGCGCCGCAAGCCACCCAGCTGAGCCGATGCTGTCGCGCCTTCTGGCGGACGAAGCACGTGTCGAGTCTCTTCCAGACGGATTTTCTGGCGCATTGTTGGCGCGGTGGGCCATTGAATTTGGCTTGCTAGAGCCAAATCATGCGCAGTCGCGTCGGTCTACGGAACCGAAGGTCACAGGTTCGAATCCTGTCGGGCGCGTCATAAAGGGCCTCCAAATGGAGGCCTTTTCTCGTTCTCCAGTGAGTGCAGCGCTTCGTTTTCTCCCAGGTTTTTCTCCCGGGAGGAGGTCTCGGACAGATGTCGCGACGGTGAACTAGCGCGGGTTTGTTCCGCGGCGGGGAGAGCACCCGACGATGTCTGCGAACGGCGTGTTGTGATCAGCGTGTTCGGCACGCGCTGCTCGTCCGCCCCACACTCGTCCCCGCACTCGTCCTCGACGCCGGCGCGAAGCGTGTCGAGCAGGACGCCGAAGGCGACGACGAGCCCGAGTCAGCCCGCGGCGACCGCCTGAGTCCCGAACCGGGTTCTGACCCGATCCATCGACTCGGCGTACAGGCTCCAGCCCCCAGCGCTGCGAACATCAGCATCCACGCGCCGATTACGAGGCGGGCGACGACGAAGCCGCCGAACATGCCGGGGGTGAGCATTACAAACTGGGCGACGCCGATCACCATTGGGGTCCAAGCGCGCCATCCCGACCAGACCTTCGCGCGCCGCACGCCGATTCCGGCCAGGATCGCTCCGACCCCCATCAGGGTGCAGGAGATGCCGTACGCCGCGCCCATCAGCCCGGCGTTGGCGGCCTCGTTGGTCCACCCGACGTACCGCATCGCGAGCAGCTCGGAGGCGGTGAGCATGACGGTGCCGGCGACGAGCAGCCAGGCACCGCTTCGCCCCACGCCCCCACGCCCCACTGCCCCGGAGAGGGCAAGGGCGACGACACCGGCCACGAGGCCGAGGTGATGGACGGCGAAGACGCCCTGCACGGTTAGGAAGCCCGTTTCGGAAGGGGTAGCGGAGCAACGTGTCGTCCACGTTGGTCGGCCACGCCACCAGGACTAGGGCGAGGGCTCCACCGGCGACCCCAGTTACCAGGCAGACCAGGCCAGAACGGCGGAGTGAGAGATCCGACATGAGCACCTCACAATTGACTAGAATGGATTACTAGTGATTACCACTAGCGAGCGTCGCTAGAATGAACGTCGACATGAGCGATGTCAAGGGTCTGACCCGGAAGGAGCGGTCCGAGCGAACACGCCGGGCGATCGTGCGGGCCGCGACCGAGGAGTTCCGGGCTAGCGGCTACCACGGCACGACGATGGCCGCAATCGCGAGACGCGCCGGGGTCGCCGTCCAAACCGTCTACTTCGTCTTCCACACCAAGCCGCTGCTGCTGACCGCGGCCATCGACCAGGCGGTCGTGGGCGACGAGGAGCCGACCCCGCCCGAGCTCACCGGGTGGTGGCAGGAGGGCATCTCGACCAAGGACGGCCACCGGGCGCTCGAGGTCTTCGTCGCCAACGTCGCGGTCATCGAGGAACGGGCTGCCCTCCTGGACCGGGTCGCTCGGGCAGAGGCTATGACGGATCCCGAAGTCCTGGGGGTGCTCGTTCACCACGAGAGGCTGCGGGTAGCCGGATTCCGCAGCTACCTCGAGACGTTTTCCGCGCGGGGGCTGCTCAGAAGAGAACTGGCCCTCGACGAGGCGACCGACGTGCTGCTGACCCTGGTCGGGTCAACCACCTTCCTCGAGTTCACCGAAGGACGCGCATGGTCGATCAAGCGCTGGA
>JACCSF010000026.1 GCA_013813135.1 Thermoleophilaceae bacterium
CCCCGCCCGTCCTGCTTGCGCGCAACCGGCCCGTGGTCCCGCGCTGGTTGAAACGGAGCGGAGGCCGAGCCCGGTGACGGGCCAGGCCTTCGGCTCATCAGCCGCGGACGGCAATCTTTCAAGCCCACCCTACGCTTCTCTGTGTGTGCTCGTGGGGCTCTTTGAACTGGGGCTCCGGCGCGCCCACGACGCGGGTATCCCGGTCGTGGCGATCGCGGAGACGCTAGGGGTCAGCCACCAGTGTGTGAGCGCCATCCTGCGACGCTGAGACGTGTGGTGCGCGCCCGCCCCCCGTCGAGCAACGAGAGCCGCCGTGCACGACAGGACGGGTGCGCAGCCAGACACGTGCCTGGCGCATCGCGCGCCAAGAATCGACCGAGGGCCGGTGAGGACTCCATGACTCCCCGAGTCGTACACATTGCGAGCCGCCTTCGCCGGTTCCGGGGAGCTGCCTGCCCCGGGGATCACCCCGGGGTTGAAGCCCTTGACTCGACCGGTCGACGGGTGTAGGCCACGCAGTATTTGGGCGCTGGTACTCGGCCGAAAGGGGTGCCCGATGAGGATGAGGTTTGTGCTCGCTGTGGCGTCGGTTGGCGTGGCCACGGCGGTGGCGGCTCCTGCGGTTTCGGCCCAGACGCCTGGAGAAGACTCGGTGACTGGCCGGGCGACCTCCTGCGATCTCGACATCGTTCGCTTCGAGTGCCTCCGCTACACGTTCGTGGACGTCGACGCCCGGAGCGGCCCTAGCGGGCAGAACCCGGCCGGCACAGCCGAGTGGGAGAGCCTCAGGGGCACGAATTTGTTCCTGGGCGATGAGGGCCCGTTAGCTGCCTTGCGGTAAGCGGCAATACCGCGATAATCGGCTTCAGCAGCCTGCCAGGCTCTATACGCACGCTGATTCGTGTGACCGACGGAGGTGCATCCCCTGGTCAGGACTCCTTCGCGGCCGTCACACAGTTCTTCTTCCCGCTGGTCCCGGTCGTCCCGCCGCCGGACTGCTCCTCCTTCCCGCCAACACCTGCCGGCAGCATCAGCTGGACAGGCTCCGGCGTAAACGACCTCGGCGACGTCGTCGTCCACGACGCCGTGACGGACACGACACCGCCCGTACTGACCGTCCCCACGGGCATCACGGTCAACGCCACCAGCCTCGCCGGCGCACGCGTGACGTACACGGCCTCGGCTACCGACAACCTCGATCCCACCCCCGAGGTGATCTGCAACCCAACGTCGGGAAGCACCTTCCCGATCGGCACGACCAAGGTGACCTGCACCGCCACCGACGGCTCGGGCAACAAGACCACCAAGTCGTTCAACGTCGTGGTACGGCTGCCAACCAGCAAGGAGGAATGCACGAACGGCGGCTGGCGCAACTTCGGCTCGATCTTCAAGAGCCAGGGCGACTGCGTTAGCTTCGTGGCGACCGGAGGCAAGAACCCACCGGGCAGGACCACGCCCTAGGTACTGGGCGAGATTCTCGGGCCGGACACGCACGCTGGTGTCGACGTGGACCGCCGCACCGCGCCCCGGGTGCGCGACAAAGTGCGCGACAAAACGCCTCTAGACCAGCGGTCGAGAGCGGTCGACGGCGGTCCGTATCGACTGCTAGAGCGGAACTAGCCTCTGGAGCGCCACCGCTTCCACATGTCGTCCATGGGGCAAGCCTTCCGGTTATCCGTACTACATGCAAGCGCCCGGCCTGTAACTCTGCGCACCATGGATTCGATCGTCACCGCAACGGATGTGCGCCGCCGCTACGGCGAGGGGGATGCCGCAGTCGACGCGCTCGCCGGTGTGAGCGTCCCCTTCGAGCGCGGACGCTTCAGCGCGATCATGGGCCCGTCAGGGTCGGGCAAGTCGACGCTGATGCACATCCTCGCCGGGCTCGACCGGCCGACGTCGGGCTCCGTGGTGCTCGACGGTGTGGAGGTCACCGAGCTCGACGAAGGCGACCTGACCAAGCTGCGCCGCGACAAGCTCGGCTTCATCTTCCAGTTCTTCAACCTGATCCCGGTGCTCACCGCCGAGGAGAACATCGTGCTGCCGCTCTCGATCGCCGGCCGCAAGGTCGACGAGGAGTGGCTGCGGCGGCTCATCGAGACCGTCGGGCTGAGCGACCGCCTCACCCACCGCCCGGCCGAGCTGTCGGGCGGCCAGCAGCAGCGCGTCGCGGTGGCGCGGGCGCTGATCTCGAAGCCCGCCGTCGTGTTCGCCGACGAGCCGACCGGCAACCTCGACTCCAAGGCGAGCGAGGAGGTGCTGACCCTGCTGCGCCGGTCGGTGGACGACCTGGGTCAGACCGTGGTGATGGTGACCCACGACCCCGAGGCGGCCTCCCACGCCGACCGCCTGATCGTGTTGCGCGACGGCCTGATCGTTCACGACGGCAACGCCGGCAGCGCCGACGACGTGATCGAGCTGATGAAGGCGGTCGCGTAGAGCCATGACGAAGGTCTCCCTGCGCGGCCTCGCGCAGCGCAAGCTGCGCACCTCGGTCACGGTGCTGGCCGTGCTGCTCGGCGTGGCGTTCATCGCCGGCAGCTACGTCCTCACCGACACGATCAACAAGTCGTTCGACGATATCTTCGACGTCGCCTACTCGGGCACTGACGTCGCGATCTCCTCCAGCACGACGGGGCAGGCCGACAACGCCTCGCCGCCGCCCTTCCCCGCGCGCTATCTCGACGCGGTGCGTCGGGTGGACGGGGTCGAGAAGGCCGCGGGCGGCATCTTCTCCGTCGCCCGCTTCGTCGACGAGAAGGGCGATCCGCTCAGTAACAGCTTCGCGCCCGAGTTCGTCTCGTCCACGTCGCCGAAGCCCTTCGACACGCTCACGTACACGTCGGGCCGCCCGCCGCGGACCGCAGCTGAGACCTCGATCGACGAGTCGACCGCCGACCGCGAGAACTTCGAGATCGGCGACACGCTGCGGATCGCCGGCGAGGCCGGGGTCAAGGGCTACACGATCGTCGGCCTCCAGCGCCTCGGCGAGACATCCTCGGGCGGGTCGAGCACGGCCCAGCTGACCCTGCCGGAGGCCCAGCGCCTGACCCAGAAGGTGGGCGAGCTCGACGGGATCTCGTTGAAGGCCGCGTCCGGCGTCTCGCCCCAGGAGCTGAGCCGCCGCATCGACCGGGTGCTGCCGGCGCGGCTGATCGTCGAGACCGGCCAACAGGCCGCGGTGCGCCAGTCGCAGGACATCAAGGACGACCTCAGCTTCTTCCGGGTGATCCTGCTCGTCTTCGGCGGGGTGGCGCTGCTCGTGGGCAGCTTCCTGATCTTCAACACCTTCTCGATCACCGTCGCGCAGCGGATCCGGGAGCTCGGGATGCTGCGCACGCTCGGCGCTACCCGCGGGCAGATCCTGACCGGGATGGTCCTGGAGGCGGCGATCATCGGCCTGCTCGGCGCCGTGCTCGGGGTGTTGGCCGGAATCGGCTTCGCGGGCGGCCTGAACGCGCTCTTCAAGGGCTTCGGGATCGACCTGCCGAACACCGGGACGGTGATCGCCACGCGCACGATCATCCTGTCGATCGTGGTGGGGCTGGTGGTCACGCTGGCCGCCGCGCTGACGCCGGCGCTGCGCGCCACCCGCGTGTCGCCGATGGCGGCGCTGCTCGAGGCCGAGCTGCCCGAGGGGCGCGGGCGCGGCAAGATCTTCACCGCGGTCGCGGTGCTGCTGACGCTCGGCGGAATCGGAATGGCGGCCTTCGGCCTGCTCGGGAGCATCGAGGACTCCAACGCCGCGGCCGCGCTCGTCGGCGGCGGCGCAGTGGCGACGCTGTTCGGGGTCTCGATGTTCAGCCCGCGGCTCGTGCGCCCGCTCGCGTCGTTCATCGGCTGGCCGCTGGAGCGCCTGCGCGGGATCACCGGCCGCCTCGCGCGCGAGAACGCGGTGCGCAAGCCCGGCCGCACGGCGGTCACCGCCGGGGCGCTGATGATCGGGCTCGCAGTGGTGGTGTTCGTGACCGTCTTCGCGGCCGGCATCAGCGCGTCCGTGGGCAACGCGATCGACCGCAACTTCCAGGGCGACATCGTGCTCCAGAACACCGACGGCTTCTCGCCGATCAGCTCGGGGGCCGGCCGCGAGGCGGAGCAGGTGAACGGCGTCAAGACCGTCTCGTCGCTCAGCTTCACCGGCGCCAAGTACAAGGGCAAGGAGATCCGCGTCTCGGCGGTCGACCCGTCCACCGTCTCGGACGTGCTGTCGCTCGACTGGAAGCAGGGCTCGCCGCAGACCCTCTCCTCCCTGCCAGGCGACGGAGCCGTGCTCGACGACGCCTGGGCGAAGAACAACGACATCGAGGTCGGCGACCGGCTGCCGGTGCGCACGCCGCTCGAGCGCACCGAGACGCTGACGGTCAAGGGCACCGTGAAGGACAACGCGGACCTGCTCGGCAACCTGGTGGTGACCGAGGCCACGCTGCGCCGCGACTTCGGCGCCCGCGAGCCGAGCATGACGTTCATCCGGCTGGACGACGGCGTCGACGCGAACCGGGTGCAGGACGAGATCTCGCGGAAGGTCAAGGCCCAGTTCGCGACCGTCGAGGCGCTCAACCAGCAGGAGCTGAAGGACAACCAGGAGGAGCAGATCCAGCAGCTGGTGGCGTTCTTCTACGTGCTGCTGGCGCTGGCGATCGTGATCTCGCTGCTTGGCATCGTGACCACCCTGGCGCTGTCGATCCACGAGCGCACGCGCGAGCTCGGCATGCTGCGAGCGGTCGGGATGTCGCGCAAGCAGGTGCGACGGCTGGTCCGCTACGAGGCGGTAATCACAGCGCTGATCGGCGCGATCCTCGGGACCATCCTCGGCGTGATCTTCGCGGCGCTGGTGTCGCGCCCGCTGGCCGACGAGGGCTTCGAGCTGGCCTACCCGATTGGCACCCTGCTCGTCCTGCTGCTGCTCGCGGCCCTGGCCGGAGTGCTGGCGGCGATCTGGCCGGCGCGGCGAGCGGCGAAGCTGGACGTGCTGCGGGCGCTGGCGTACGAGTAGCGCCGTGCACCTCGAGATCCGCACGCTGGAGCCCGGAGACCAGGAGGCGGTCGTGGCTGCGGGCCCCCTGTTCGACCGCCCACCCGACGCCGAAGCCACCCGGCGATTCCTCAGCGAGCCGACGCACCACCTGCTGATGGCGTACGACTCCGCCGGAGCACCCGTCGGGTTCGTCTCCGGAGTGGAGACGAGCCACCCGGACAAGGGCACCGAGATGTTCCTGTACGAGCTCTCGGTCGATGCCGCCGCGCGGCGTCGTGGCGTGGGACGCAGGCTCGTAGAGGCGCTCACCGAGCTGGCCCGCGGGATCGGCTGCTACGGACTGTGGGTGCTCGCCGACGACGACAGCGCCCCCGCGCGGGCGACCTACGCGCGGGCCGGGGGTCGTGAGGCTTCGCGTCCGGTGATGATCGAGTGGGAATTCGGGTCGTAGGCGCTTCAAGCGAGCCCGGCTTCGGTCGAAGATAAGGAGGTGCGCCACGCCGCCGTGCTGTTCACCTCAGTGCTGGTGCTTGCGCCGGCGCCCACCGCGGCGCAGGCGGCGACCGTGTCCGTCGACGGCGACGCGCTGCGCCTCGCCGCCGGGGCCGGCGAGTACAACGCGATCGCGCTGGCCCCGGCGCCCGGAGCGCTCGCAGTCTCCGACGCGGGCTTCCCGCTGACGCCGGGCAGCGGGTGCGTGCCCGAAGGCGGCGCGGTGCTCTGCACCGGCGCCACGCGCATCGAGGCCGACCTCGGCGACGGCGACGACGCGCTGACCGTCTCTGCGCTGCTGCCGGCCGACCTCGCCGGCGGGTTCGGCGACGACCGGCTGACCGTGGTGCCGGCGATGCTGTCGGCTGCCTACCCGTCCCTCACGCTCGACGGAGGCGAAGGCAACGACACCCTCACCTCGGCAGGCGGCGCCGACGTGCTCAGCGGCGGCCCCGGCTTCGACACCCTCACCGGCGGCGACGGCGACGACCGCCTCGACGGCGGCACCGGCGGCGACTCGGCCGACGGCGGCAACGGCGCCGACTCGATCGTCCTGCGCGACCTCGTCACCGACACCGCGGCCTGCGGCGCGGGCCGCGACACGGTCCGCGCCGAGGTGCTCGACCAGCTGGACTTCGCCTGCGAGCGCGTGGACTACGGCCCGTCCGGCAGCGCCGGGCGCCTGCGCCCGATCAGCGGCGGCGGGCGCTTCGTGCCGATCCCGGGGCAGTCCTGGGCGCGCGTGGACCGGCGCATCCTGCCGGACGTGCTCTACCTGATCCGCCGCTACCACGTGCAGGTCGGCGACGGCTACGCGACCACGGGCCACGAGCCGCGCGGCGAGCACCCGCTCGGACTGGCCGTGGACCTCTACCCGGGCCCCGGCGGCAGCTGGCGCGACCTGGCCCGGCTGGCCAAGTGGGCCGAGCCGCGCCAGGACCACACGCGGCCGCCGTTCAGGTGGGTGGGGTGGAACGGCGACCCCAACCACGGCGACCCGAGGCACTGTCGGATCGGCCGCGGCTGCCCGCCCCACCTGCACCTCTCGTGGAGCCACTCACCGGGCAAGCCACGCCGTCCGGTGCGCACGGTGTGGGTCTTCGACGTACGCGCGGCCCCCGGCTAGGCACGGCTCCAGAACGCATCTAGGTGAGATAAAGGGCCCGCTACGACCTAGCGGGCCGCCTGGGTGCTTACAAGGCGGCGTGGTCTCCGGCAGAAACGCGGGCTTGAGCCCCGCTCGGCGACTCCGTCATGCATCTAGTTAACGGTCATACGAAACGAGTCTCTCATTCCCGGTTAACGGTCATACGAGGCCCTATAGTGGAGGTATGCGGAGTCCGCTTCCCACTGTCGCTCACGAGGTCGGCGCTGACGAGCGCACGCTGCGCCGCGCCGCCGGACGCGGGATGGTGCGCTGCGCGCGCCCCGGTCCTCGCCAGCTGGAACTGGATGCCGCGGAGCAGGACTATCTGCACAGCCACTGGGCTCTGCTCAGTGCCCTCACGCGCGCGCTGCGCACGGAGCCGAACGTGCGCCTCGCCGTTCTCCACGGGTCGGCGGCGCGCGGCGACGACCGCCCCGACTCCGACATCGACCTGCTGATGGCGCTGCGCGAGGACCGCCCGGATGCTGCCGTGAAGCTCGCCGTGCGGCTTGAGCGCGCGCTCGGGCGACCGGTGGACGTGGCGCGGCTGGGCCGGGTCGAAGGCCGCTCGCCGCTGTTTCTGCTGCAGGTGCTGGAGGAAGGTCGCGTGCTTATCGACCGTGACGACCGCTGGGCCGCGCTGAAGGCGCGGCGCCCGCAGGTGGAGCGCGCCGCGCGTCGCCAGCGCCAGCGGGCGCGTCGCCAGGCCGCGGAGTCGCTGCGCATGCTCACCGAGGACGTGTCCTGATGGGCCGAGCCCAGGGCGGAACCCAAGGCGCCGCGAGCGGCTCTCGCGGCCGGCGCACCGCCGACGAGACACGCATCATCGACCGCTTGAAGCGGCTCGGCCCGCAGAAGCAGGCGCTGGCCGTGACGCTGCGCCCGTTCTCTGACGACCAAGGACGCTTCGACCTCGCGGGCTGGGAACGGGCCTTCAGCTCCGATGACCCGGAGACGATTGCCAAGGTCGTCGCGGTCACCGGCGCCTACCAACTGCTCGTCAACCACCTGGTCGAGATGCTTCAGGCCGCCGGCCGTATCGCCGGCCTGAGTGTCTGCCAGACCGACACCAAGCCCTCGGCTCGCGCTCTCCTCAACGCCGTCAAGGCCGATGGAGGCCTCACGGCGAATCAGGTGAACAACCTGCTGCGCCTCTACCGCACCCGCAACGACCTGCAGCACTCCTCCATGGACGTCCAGGCCGACCAGGTCCATGCCGACATCGAGCTCGTCGACAAGACGGTCGGCGGCTTCGTCAAGAGCTACCTCACCTGGCTCCAGCGCTACGACGTGCAGATTCTCCCCAAGCGCTAAGGCGGCCGGGCTAGGCGCTCAGTCGCCGAACGCGAATCGGAAGGCCTTCCCCTTCTTCGAGCAGCGCCAGATGCCGCTGATCGGGCGTCCCTTGACGAGCTTGCAGCCGAAGCCGCTCGGCGCGTCGAAGCGGCGGGCGATCGAGCCGTCGTAGCGGCGCATGACGCTCCGAGCACCCCGGCAGCGCATGTTGCTCGCCGCGGTGATCTTCAGGTTGAAGTCCACCTTTTGGTTGCACTTCTTCCACGCGAACGGGTCGGTGTACCCGGCACCGGCAGGCGAGACGCCGACGGCGGCGGCGCTGGTCAGGGTCAGTATGAGAATGATGGCTAGTCGCTTCACGTACCTTCGAGCGTACCCCGCCTGCCGCTCACGCGCGTCGGATAGAAGGGTCCGCGGATCCGTTACTTCACGAGCTCGATCTGCGTGAAGACGAGCCCGTCGGCGCCGATGCGCAGCTCCGCCTCGTGTACGGCGACGCCCGCCTGAAGGTCCGCCGGCCCGCAGCTCGACACGCCCTCGTCGTCGTCCTCGTGGTCGCCATTCTCGTGGTCGCCGGTGTCGCCGTCGTCGTGGTCGCCATCCTCGCCGTCGTCGTGGTCGCCGGCATCCCCGTCGTCGTGGTCGCCGTCGTCGCCGTCGTCGCCGTCATCGCCGTCGTCGGACTCCTCGGATGGCCCCTCGTCGTGCCCCGCGTCCTCGGTGACCGCCTTGTCGCCTTCGCCGTGCTCGTCCGAGCCCTCGTGCCGATCCTCGCTTTCGCAGTCGATCTCAGTCGCGTCGGTGACCATCCCGGTCACCCGACCGCCGTTTGCCAGGTCGACCGTGAGCACGCCGGCGTCGAAGGAGACGATCGTGCCCGCGCGTTCCCTGCCGTCCTTGACGCCGTCATCGTCGCTGTCGGGATCCGTGGGGTCGTTGCTCGTCGCGTCCTCGCCGGCGTTGCTGAGCCGGTCGCGATCCGGGTCCTCGCGACCGTCGCGGATTCCGTCGTCGTCGCTGTCGCGGTCGAAGGGGCGAGTGCCCTCGACCATCTCGTTGCCGTTGTCCACGCGGTCGCGATCGGGATCCTCGTCCGCGTCCTCACGGTGGTCCCCGTCCGAGTCCGCGGCGTGCGGCTTGGTGTGGCAGCGGAACTCCTGACGGTTGGAGAGCCCGTCCCCGTCGGGGTCGCTACGTGCACTCGGCTGCGTGGTCGAGAGTCCGTGTTGCTTCTCCCAGCGGTCCGGCAGCTTGTCGCCGTCGCGATCCTTGGCGATGGCCGCTCCCGGCAGCGCCATGAGCGCGGCGACCACGGTCGCGGCGATGGTGATTCGTCTCATCTGTTCACCCTCCTGTCGGCAAGCCGGCGGCCTTCGTGAGGCCCCGGCATTTGCGGCCCGCCCTCGCGGAACGGGTTGCCTTTTCGTAGTTGGCTCTCAGGATGAGACGGGCGCCGTCTCGAAAACTCACGCAGGTCACTCGTCGACGGCCTCGTCCACCGGTGCCACTTCCGGGGGGTCCTCCCCGTCCGATTCGATTTCCGACGGACCCTCGTCACCTGTGGCGCCGGCGTGGTCGCCGCCGTCGTGCGACTCGTGGTCCGGTGGCTCGGGCACTCCGTCAGCACCGGCGTCTGCGCCCTCCGGGCCCCCGTCTGTCGGATCGTCACCGTTGTCCGCGTCGTCGCCTTCGTCGGCGTGGCGGGGCGCCAC